>JBOIAB010000050.1:0-11271 GCA_050738635.1 Steroidobacteraceae bacterium | reverse complement strand
AAGACGCCTGCTATTCAGGTGGCTCAATCGTCGCAGTCAGCGTCGCAGCTTCACCTGGAAGCACTTCGCTGCGTGGCTCGACACTTGGATGCCCCCGCCACGAGTGGTGCACCGTCTATGAGGTGGTCGGTCCAAGCGAAAGACCCAACTGGGAGCTGGATGGACGAAATGCCCACGTCCAGTTCTGCGAGGGCGGTCCGCTGCTCCTTCAACGGCGCAGCGGGCCGCTACTTACAGAACTCGACCGTGCGCTTGGGACGCTCGTCCACGGATAACGAAAAGACATCGGACCGCGCGTAGTGGCCAACTACGTCGAAGTCGTAACGCGCACGGACGACCTCATCGAGGTCGATGCGCGCGGTCACCAGGCCGGTCTCATTCGTGAGCGGACCGGCCAGCACCTCGCCCAGGGGGCCGATGATGACACTGTTGCCCCTCATCAGCGGCCGGTCGGTATCCCAATGAGGCACAGCGACGCCAAGCGCCGCGGGCGAAGGCTGCACCTGGCAAGCGCTGATGACGAACATCCGGCCCTCGTGGGCGATGTGGCGCATGGTGGATTGCCACATGTCGCGCTCATCCACCGTCGGCGCACACCAGACCTGGACGCCCTTCGCGTACATAGCCACGCGCAACAGCGGCATGTTGTTTTCCCAGCAGATTGCGGCACCGATGCGCCCTACCGGCGTCTCCACAACGGGCAGCGTGGAGCCATCACCCTGGCCCCAGATCAGCCTTTCCGTTCCGGTGGGCATGAGCTTGCGGTGCTTGGCGATCAGCCCTTCATCCGGGGAGAAGAACAGCGCGGTACAGAATAAGGTGCTGCCGGAACGCTCGATGACGCCGATCACGAGGTGCGCGCCGGTGCGGCGCGCGAGCTCCGCCAGCTTGCCCGTCTCTGCCCCGGGCACATCGATGGCATTGTCGAAGTAGCGTGCGAACGTTTCGCGCCCTTCCGGGATGCGGTAGCCCAGAAAGGTGCCAAAGCCCTCACCCTTGGGGTAGCCCCCGAGCAGCGCTTCCGGCATGACGACCAGGGCAGTGCCGGATGCCTTGATGCGCTCCTCGAAGGACAGGATCTGCTGCAGGGTGGTCGTCTTCCCCAGCGGGGAAGCGCCGATTTGGAGAGCCGCTACGATCGCTTGCGTCATGGCGCGTAGTTTCTGACAGCCATGGGTGGGGTTGCAACAGCTACACCTTTTCCCAGTTCTCCACATTGCCGGCGACGATGCGGAAAATCGGATGCGGCTGCGGCAGCCGTGCCCGGCGCCAGCGCCGATGCAGAGCGGGATTCCTGCGCGCGAGCTTATTGAGCAAGTGTCGCCATTCGTATTCGAGTTGCCCGCTGGTCGCTCTGACTATGACGGTTCCGCGGACAGGACCGACCTTGGTCGCATCGAAGGAGTAACCGCGACTTTCGGCCTCCAGCAGTACCGCCGCGAGATAGGCGTTGATCGCCGTGCGCGGCGCGGAATGCGACTGAAAGCGCAGTAACTGTGGATGATGGCGATAGCCGATCGTCTCGCCCCGCAACACCGCACGCGCCAGCAACCCTTCGCGCCAGAGCGCGACCAACCCTGCGGGGTCGAGGTACCTGGGATGAAGAGTCCAGAGGCGCATGGGCGGAAGCTACCCGAAAACGGCGCGTCGTGAGCAGTCGAAGCTGCGGCACGGTGCAATGCGGCAGGGACTCGCGGGCGCAGGACTCCCCGTGCCGGGTCTTCACCTCGAGGACCCCGCTGCCTGCGAACTGGCCATTGCTGAAATCCGCGCCGGCCGGGCGAAAAGCGCGAAGGCGATCAACGATTGCCGCGGCGGCTCTGGCTAGGGTGCAGGGATGCTTATGATCGTGGGTTCTGTGGTGGTCTTCGGCTGTGTCATCGTCGGGTTCCTGCTCGGCGGGGGACACCTGCTGCTGCTCTGGCATCCGACGGAGTTGCTCATCATCTGCGGTGCCGCGTTCGGCGCCTTTCTGATCAGTAACCCGCTGAAGGTCGTCAAGGCGGCATTCGCGGGCGCCATTTCCCTCCCCAAAGGTCCCCGTTACAAGCGCGAGGACTACCGGACTCTCCTCAAGCTGCTGTACGAAGTGCTGCAGAAGATCCGCAAGGCCGGGATGATCGGGATCGAAGCCGACATCGAGCGGCCGCGGGAAAGCGCCTTGTTCAAGCGCTACCCGAACATCCTCGCCGACCATCATCTGATGGAGTTCATCACCGATTGCCTGCGGCTGATGGCCGGCGGAAACATGAACCCCCACGAGCTCGAGAGCCTGCTGGAGTACGAGCTCGAGGCGCACCACCGGGATGCCCACGAACCTGCCCACGCGGTGCAGAAGGTCGCTGACGCGCTGCCGGGGTTCGGCATCGTCGCCGCGGTGCTCGGCATCGTCAACACCATGGCGTCGCTGGATGCGCCAGCCGTCGCGATCGAGTTCGCGCGCAAGCTTTTGTACGCGGACGTGCGTCCGTCCTTCGTCGACCTCGAGTCGCATCTTAAGGCGAAAGCGCCGGCAGCCGGATAGGAGAGACCATGGCAGGCGGCGGACAGGGGAGCGGCGATGAACGACCGCTGATCATCGTCAAGCGTTATAAGCGGGTCGAGGGCGGGCACCACGGCGGCGCTTGGAAGATCGCCTACGCGGACTTCGTCACCGCCATGATGGCATTTTTCCTGGTGATGTGGCTGGTCGCCTCGATATCGAAACAGGAACGCGCCGCGATCTTCGAAATGGAGAACAAGCGTCTGGAGGCGCTGCTCAAGGAGCTGCAGGAGGCCATCGCCAAAGGGCAGGCGCTCAAGCCCTTCAAGGATCAGCTGCTGCTCGACATCATGCCGGAGGGCCTGCGCATCCAGATCGTCGACTCGCAGAACCGCCCGATGTTCGATGTCGGCCGCGCGAAGCTCAAGGACTATACGGTCTCCATTCTGAAGAGTCTGGCGCCCTATCTGGCTTCCGTACCCAACCGCATCAGCATTACCGGGCACACCGACGCCACGCCTTATCCCGGATCTCACGATTACAGCAACTGGGAGCTGTCCGCCGACCGGGCGAACGCGGCGCGACGCGTGCTCGTCTCCTCGGGTGTTCCGGAGACCAAGATCGGCCGCATCGTGGGCCTGGCTGATTCCGCGCCCATCGACCGCGCCGATCCTGTCAGCCCCGTCAATCGGCGGATCAGTATCATCGTGATGACTCACGAGATGGACGCCACGCCGGAAGGCCTGGCAGTAAAACCGCCGTGAGGTGGCGCTCACGATGACGGAGAATGCCTGCCATGAATGCCCATACGCTCGAGCAGATAGAGACCAAGATCGCGTTCCTGGAGCGCGCGAACGGCGAATTGAGTGATGTCGTCTTTCGGCAGCAGCGGGAAATCGAGACGCTGCGGGCGCAGATCGCCGGGCTGGCTGCCCGTATCGACGCGGCGCAAGCGGACATAAGCGTGGGCACGCCGGAGGACGAGCGGCCGCCCCACTACTGACTCTCTCAGGTGTGCCAGCCGCCGGTGCCGAAGAGTCCCACCAGACCGATGATGATGAGATAGATCGCGACGATGTAGTTGAGCAGTCTCGGCACCACCAGGATCAGGATGCCGGCGATCAGCGCGATAAGGGGTGCGAGCATCAGATGGAGATGGACATTCATGGATACCCTCTACGAGTGGCTTGGGTCGGTTGGGGGGGGGCGTCAGGGCACGTGATCGGGAGGTGAGCAATTTCCCGTCCTGACCGATGGCGCTGCCGTACTCTCTCGAAGGGGATATTTCGCCTAGCGGCGGTGTCAACGCATCATCGGGTGAAAACCGACGAGGAATCTGCAAATGCAACACCGCAAGCTGGGCCGTAACGGCCCGACCGTTTCCGCAGTCGGATTTGGCTGCATGAGCATCGGGTTCGGCGATACGTACACGAGCAGCGTGCGTAGCGACGAGGAGGCCGTTGCGCTCATCCATCGCGCACTCGATCTGGGCGTTACCCTGCTCGATACTGCCGACGTCTACGGCACTTCGGAGCGCCAGGTCGGCAAGGCGTTACGCGGACGTCGTGATGGAGTCACGCTGGCGACGAAGTTCGGCTTCGCCACCGGCGTCAGTGCGAACGCCCGACGCGAAGGGGCGGCGCGGATGGTGAATGGGGGTGCCGAGTACGTTCGGCAGGCCTGCGATGCTTCGCTCGAGCGGCTCGGGGTCGAGCACATCGATTTGTACTATCTGCATCGGGTCGATCCGCAAACTCCGATCGAGGAGACGGTCGGCGCCATGGCGGAACTTGTGAAGCAGGGTAAAGTCGGGAGCATCGGCTTGTCCGAGCCTTCATCCGCGACCATCCGCCGGGCGCTGCGCGTGCATCCACTCGCCGCCATCCAGACCGAATATTCGTTATTCAGCCGTGATCCGGAGGACGAGCTGCTGCCGCTGCTTAAGGCGGAGGGCATCGCGCTGGTCGCCTATAGCCCACTCGGCCGCGGATTCCTCGCGGGCCGCTTCCGCAAGCCCGAGGATCTCGCCGCCGATGACTGGCGGCGCGGCAATCCGCGTTTCCAGGGCGAGAATTTCGCCCGCAATCTGCGACTCGTCGAGCACCTGCAGAGTCTCGCCGCGGACAAGGGCCGCACTGCAGCGCAGCTTGCGCTGGCATGGCTGCTGAGTCGACACGACAACGTGATTCCGATCCCCGGTACGAGCAGCATGCAGCGGCTGCAAGAGAATGTCGCCGCGGCGGATATTGTGCTCACCGCCCGGGAGCTTGCTCGGCTCGAGGAGATCGCGCCGCCTGGAGTGGCGGCGGGTGAGCGCTACAACGAAGCGATGCAGCGGCTGCTCAACGGCTGAGCCGGCGAGCCGCCGTCATGCGGCGGCCAATGGATGGGCCGCCACGTACTCGTCGAAAGTCCCGGCGAAATCCTCGACGGTGCCGTCCGACTTGACCTCGATGATCCGCCTGGCGAGGCCGCCGATGAACTCCCGGTCGTGGGAGACGAAGATCAGCGTTCCGGGATACAGCTCGAGAGCGGTCTGCAGGGACTCGATGGTTTCCATGTCCATGTGATTCGTGGGCTCATCCATGACCAGCACGTTCGGCTTGGTCAGCATCAGCTTGCCGTAGATCATGCGGCCTTTCTCACCGCCCGACAGCACCTTCACCGACTTCTTCACTTCATCGCCGGAAAAGAGCAGCCGGCCGAGCGTAGCGCGCACGATCAGGTCGTCGTCCGCCTTGCCCGTCCAGTGGGACATCCACGTGAACAGGTCGATCTTCCCATCGAAGTCGGCTTGTGTGTCCTGCGGCATGTAGCCGGGCTCGGCGTTCTCCACCCAGGTGATCTGGCCGGCCGTGGGCTTCAACTCGCCCACCAGGCAGCGCGCCAGGGTCGTTTTGCCGACGCCGTTGGCACCAATAATGGCAACCCGCTCGCCGGCCCGGACATTGAAGCTGACTCTCTTCAGGACATCGACGTCCGAGGCAGGATATCGGAAGCTGAGACCGTCGACGGAGACCGCGGAGTTGAACAGCTTTTTACGCTGTTCGAAGCGGATGTACGGATTCTGCCGCGAAGAGGGCCGGATCTCCTCGAGTTTGATCTTCTCGAGCTCTCTGCGGCGCGAGGTCGCCTGCCGTGCCTTGGAAGCGTTGGCAGAGAAGCGGCGCACGAATTCCTGCAGATCCGAGATGCGATCCTGGGCCTTGGCATTCGCGGCTTCCACGCGCTGGCGCGCCTGCAGCGACGCCAGCATGAAGTCGTCGTAGTTGCCCGGATAGACCTTCAATTGCTGAAAATCCAGGTCGGCGATGTGGGTGCAGACCTGGTTGAGGAAGCGCCGGTCGTGGCTGATGATGACCATCGTGGTGTCATAATCGTTGAGCACGCCCTCGAGCCAGCGGATTGAGTGTATGTCGAGGTTGTTGGTCGGCTCATCGAGCAGCAGCACGTCAGGCTTGGAGAACAGCGCCTGCGCCAGCAGTACGCGCAGCTTCAATCCGGGCGCCACCTCGCGCATCGGTCGCTCGTGCAGCGCTTGGGCGATGCCGATGTCGCTCAAGATGCTGCCGGCGCGCGCCTCGGCGTCGTAGCCGCCGTATTCGCCGAATCTCACTTCGAGCTCCGCCGCGTGCATGTAATCGGTGTCCGTGGCGTCGGGGTCGGCATAGATCCGATCCCGGTCCTGCATGGCGCGCCACATCTCGAGGTGGCCCTGCATGACCACATCGAGCACGCGCTCGTCTTCGTAGGCGAATTGATTCTGCCTAAGGGTGCCGAGGCGGCGTCCGGGCTGCACCACCACATCGCCCGCGCTTTGCTCGAGCTCGCCGCTCAGGATCTTCATGAGCGTCGATTTGCCGCAGCCGTTGGCGCCGATCAGGCCGTAGCGATTGCCATCGGAGAATTTGGCGGTGACCTGCTCGAACAGCGGCTTGGCGCCGAACTGCATCGTGACGTTGAATGTGGAGAGCATATCTGTCCGTTCGAATTGCGCAGTTCCGGACTCGCCCGTACCTCGAGCGGTAACCGTTCCTACAGGGTCCGGGGCGACCGACCTATGCATGGGGGAGTGACGATCGTGATCGTCATCCCGTCCTGCCGGTGACCGGCAGGGTCGCTTGCGAATTGGCCGGGGGTGCCGCGCGGGAGTGCCTCGCGGCGGGCGGCAAGTCTAGCCGAGGGGCCGAATGCGCGCAACGAAGTCGCTGGAAGGGCAGCGGTTCGGCGGCACTTGCGTCTCCCATGATATTGGCTAAAATAGCCAATATATGAAGCGAGTATCGGCAAGCCAGGCGAAAAACAACTTCGGCGGACTGCTAGACGACGTCGCGGCGCTAGGCTGCGTCGAAATCGTGAAGCATGGCCGACCGGTTGCCGTGGTCCTGTCACCGCACGCACTGGAAGAGATTAGGCGGGTTGGGCGTGCGGAGAGCCAAAAGAGATTGTGGGGCGAGACGCACATGATCCCCCCCGATAAAGCACGTGCCGCGCGAATGGTGAGCCCCTCGAGCGACTTCGATGAGGAGTAGGGACGCCGAGGCGACGCTTGATGCCGAGGAGGTTCGGAAGATACTCAGCATCTGCTCACCCGCGGGGCTGCTGGTCGGCGGGCAGGCGCTGGCCTTCTGGGCCGATCATTTACAGGTCGAGCTTCCCCAGAGTCTGGTCTCGGGAGTGACCGCCGATGCCGACTTCATCGGCGATGCGGCGCTCGCGACTACTCTTGGCAAACGTCTCGGGTGGCAGACGTGGATACCTTCCCTGGATGACGCAACTCCGCAAACCGGCAAGGTGACTCACCGCACGAAGAGCGGTGGGATCAAGCAGGTCGATTTCCTCTCCGGGGTTGCCGGGCTGACCACCAAGGATATTGCTCGGCGTGCGATAGAGATGGACATTCCGGACATTGGGCGTCTACGAGTCATTCATCCCGTGGACGTTCTCGATAGCCGTATCCAGAACCTGCACCTGCTGCCCGAGAAGCGCAACGATGCAGGGATCGCCCAAGCTCGGCTCGCTTTGGGCGTGGCGCGCACGTTCATCGCGCGCGAGGTCGCGACGCGGGGTGAGCGGCTCGGGCTCAAGCTGTTGGAACGTATAGCGGAGATGTCGGCCGATATCGCGGCTGTCCGCGTCTTCCTGCTCTACGGCATCGACCCGCTGGAAGCTGTTCCGCTCGAGCACTTCCGAACGACAACAGCACTCCACAAGGTGCGCTGGCCGCAGATCCTGGCGGAAGCGGCTCGGAAACGAGAGTCGATGCGAAAGCTTGCGGCAGAGGTCTCCCGTCGAAACAAATAGGCGGGCGTTGGTCCGCCCCAGGCGCTTTATCCGTACGCGAAGTCCGGGCTGCTCTGTCCAACCTCGATCAGATACCCGTCGGGATCGCGGAGGTAGCAGAACGTCTCGCCGAACTTGTGCGTCGTATAACACCCCGCCTCGCCTGGCCCACGGCAGCGTGAAGCCGCGACGTGGGCTTATTGGTGCGCGCCAAGCGAGCGTGTGCGGGCAGACCGTCGCGCGGGCAATCAGCAGTGCTGTTGCACCGGCGGTCACGCAGTACGGCTAGTCGAGCCAGATCCAGTAAGCGTGTGCCAGGATGTCCAGTGTCATAGTTGGGAGCCGCTCCGCCCCTTTTTAGCCCTTCCTAAGGCTATATTGCGTTTAGCCCTCATAAGGGCTAAGATGCACATAGATCTTAAAAGGGCTAAATGGCGATGGATTATCCCCTTCTTACCCCAAAGCAGCTCGCTGCTTACCTCCGCTCGTTGAGGCGCGCTAAGCGACTCACTCAGTCCGCACTCGGGTCAAAGCTGGGCCTCAGCCAGAGGCGAATTGCCACGATCGAACTCGAACCCGATGCAGTAAGCATAGGTCAGATAATGCGCATCCTCGCGCTCTTGGATGCGCGCTTGATCGTTCGAGTTCCGGCCAAGAAAAATGACGCCACACAGGGTCTCCCAAGCAATGACGCTGCTTGGTAGTCCCCGTGCCAACGCTAAATGTGTGGATGAACGGAGAGCTCGTCGGCGAATGGGCGACCAGCCGAACAGGTACTCCAATTCTTCGATATGACAACTCGTGGATTCAATCCCCTCGAGTTCGTGCACTGTCGCTTTCACTGCCAATCACCCCTGATCGCGAGATCCGCGGGAGTATCGTTGACCACTATTTCGATAATCTCCTTCCGGACAATCCCGACATTCGCCGTCGTATTCGCGAGCGTTATGGCTTGAAGTCCACTGATGCGTTCGACTTACTCGAAGAAATCGGCCGTGACTGCGTTGGCGCAATTCAATTGCTGCCCCCCGATCGCAAGCCCGATTACTGGAATAAAATCGAAGGTACGCCGCTATCCACTGCGGACGTAGAACGAGAATTGCAAGCGGTCGCTGCGCCGGCAGCGCTGGGACCACGCGGGGACGATGATGACTTTCGCGTTTCGATTGCCGGCGCGCAAGAGAAGACTGCTCTCCTCATGATGGGGAGCGCCTGGTATCGCCCACGTCACGCAACGCCGACCACTCATATCCTCAAATTACCGCTCGGCATCATCGGAAATTTCCGTGGCGATTTCTCACACTCTGTCGAGAACGAATGGCTCTGCTCGAAATTCCTGCGCCAGCTCGAGCTTCCGGTCGCGCACACGGAAATTGGTCAATTCGGTGCACAAAAGGCACTCATCGTTCAGCGCTTCGATCGCAGGTGGGTGGGAGTAGAGAAGGGCGTCGTAGATCGGGCTGGATTTTTGCCACGAAAGGGCGAGTGGATTGCCCGCCTGCCGCAAGAAGACTTCTGTCAAGCGACAGGCCGTCCTCCAACGCAGCGGTACGAGCGCGACGGCGGCCCATCCATGAACGAAATCTTGGAGATTCTGGCTACTAGCGCAAATGCCGAGCGAGACCGGGCAGCCTTTGCTCTCGCCCAGCTGACTTTTTGGTTGCTGGCCGCTACCGATGGGCATGCGAAGAACTTTTCCATACGTCACCTTTCAAGTGCTGCATTCGAGATGACACCGCTCTATGACGTATTGTCGGCATGGCCGGCCATTGGAAAAAGTGCCAACCAATTGCCTCTTCAGGATGTCAAGCTAACTATGGCGGTTGCCGGAATGAATCGGCACTACAAATTGGTTGATGTTCAACCCCGTCACTGGCAAGCGCTGGCGACACGTATTGGTGGGCCGGAGCTGTGGGACCGCATGCAGTCCTTGGTCGATGCCGCGCCTCGCATGTTCGATCGCATCGATCTTCCACGCGGTTTTCCCGAAGTGGTGATTTCCAAGATAAGCCAGGGCGTACGCGACATGTCCCGGAAATTCTTTGCAGCCCTCTCGAGCGTGACTTCGCCCCACTGACTAGATGGGGAGAACAGCGTGCGCCGGCGTGAGAATGTCGGTACTCTTTGGCAGCGCAGCTTCAACTCGGGATTCATATCAGTGCCGAACATCGGCACAGGACATATAGATTCGGATCCGATTGGGCTGGCGCGACGGGGCACGTCTGGTGATCGTATTTCCGTACTCGGAGGGCGCGTTCCGCGACACTTTCACATTCGAGCCGAGAGCCCGAGCGTGGAAATTGCTGCTCGAATCCCAGGGACGCACAGGCAGCTGGTCAACATTTGCAAGCTACGCCCTCAGGAACCTTCCGGCGCAACATTGAGCGCGCTGTGGAGTATGCGCCCAGGACGGCGGCTAATGAGTCGGGGAGCGCTGCGCAGCGCTCAGAAGCCTTCCCTGGACTGGTGCGGGGTGAGACGATTTGAGAGTTCCGGCAATTCCGGTTCGGGTCCGCGTGAGATAACCCTGAGCCGCAGTTCCCTGGATGTCATGCGCACAGCGGCGACTGCCGCCCCCTCGGTGTCCTCAACAGCCGTGTACGAATCTGCACCTTTGCCAGGCTAGCGCGGGCCGATCCTGCTCGCCGTCCCTGAAAAGGTGAGCGGGGCGCTCGAGTGATACGCGCCAATCCCGCAGACCGGCAAGAATCATTGGCGCGGGAGCGCCCGTGGGTCTTTGGCGCGCTCATCGGCCCGTATGGCGTGCTGATGCAAGGCTTGATACAGGGCGGCGTCATCGGCTACCTGCTGAGCCGACAGGGCGTGGGTAGCGGTATGCAGTCCCATCTGATCGGGCTGCTGTCGCTCCCAAGCAGCTTGCCCGGGCAACGCTCCAAAGCGCTCACCAGCCTTCAGTGGACTGGTCGGGGTGAGGCGATTTGCTCTGTTCCTGCGCTCTGCGTGCGTGTCCGAGTGAGATGATGTCGTATTCGCCTGGTCGATAGCACCGCGTCTTGCTGGCTTCCAGAGGGCGGCGGAGCTCCAGGGCAGTGATCACGCGGCGGCACTTCTGAAGTCAGCAAGCTGCGCATCCAGCGCACGTGTGAAAGCGGGTCGCGAGGTACAGCGGTCCAGATATGCGACGAGGCGCGGGTCGAGTTTCGACGTATGGAAGCGCAACACGGTTGCCATCATCAGATCGCCGGCGGTGAAGTGCTCTCCATCCAGGAAAAGTTTGTCGTCAAGCCTCGTGGCCAGCGCATCGAGTTTCTTGTTCATGAATTCGAAGGCGCCCGGCCTGCGCAATTTGGCCCATTCCTCATTCGGATAGAGGTTGTCGATAACGAAGACATTCCAAACGGCCGGCTCCACGGAATTGAGCGCTGCGAACAGCCACTGGACAGCGCGGGCGCGTGCCGCGGGGTCCTTTGGCAGAAGCACCCCCGAGCGCTCCGCGATATGAAGAACGATTGCACCCGACTCGAACAGCACAATCCCGTTCTCCT
>JBOIAB010000049.1:0-2113 GCA_050738635.1 Steroidobacteraceae bacterium | reverse complement strand
GTCACGGCCGGCGCGATCGGTCCAGGTCGACGGCCACGTCAACTCAGTCGGGACGAAGCCCGACGCATAAACCTGAACGACCACGTCGTTTATCGCTGCCTGCGGTTTGGGCCGCTCCACCAGCCTCATCCCGGCCGCTCCCGCAGCCTGGTCGGTCACGACTATCGCCTTCATGGAATTGCCTCCTCGTTATCAGGGGCTTCGGCAAAGCTCTACTGCCTGAGCATTGTGCCTGAGGCCATGGCTACCATTGCGGATTGACTCAGCTTGAGAATCAATCACTTACGGAGCGCTCAGCTCGCATTTGCCGTCTTCGGTGGCGCGGGTGCATCCTCTCCTCGGCCGCGCATGCGATACAAATGAGCGCAGAAGAAAAACCGGCAGCTCAATCGAAGGGGGGCTCCTCGCCGTCACTGGCGAGGGGAGCTGTGTTCTTGAGCTATGCATCGCAGGACGCCGTCGCTGCTGCGCGCATTGCTACGGCCCTCCGCGCCGGCGGCACCGAGGTTTGGTTTGACCAGAGCGAGCTTCGGGGCGGAGACGTGTGGGATCAAAGGATCCGGCGCGAGATACGCGATTGCGCCCTCTTCATCCCGCTGATCTCCCGCCATACACAGGAGCGGCTCGAGGGCTACTTTCGGCTCGAGTGGAAACTCGCGGTCGACCGCTCCCATCTGATGGCGATCGAACGCCCGTTCCTCGTGCCGGTAGTCACCGACGATACTCGTGACCAGGAAGCCCTCGTCCCGGATGCCTTCAGGGCAGTGCAATGGACCTGGCTGCCCGCGGCAGAGACGCCAGCAGGCGCGCCGATTCGGGTGGCCGAGCCGCGTGCTGCTGCCCGTGGGCGTCGCTGCCGTGTTCCTGGGGGTGCTTTCCTATTTCGCCGTCGAAAGACCCTGGATCTCGGAGCCTGCGGTATCGTCAGTCTTCGCCCCGCCGCCGCGCTCCATCGCGGTTCTACCGTTCGTAAACATGAGCGGCGACAGGCAGCAGGAATACTTCTCCGATGGTCTGACGGAAGAAATACTGAACTCTCTCACCCGCATCAACGATCTCCAGGTTGCCGCGCGCACCTCGTCGTTCGCCTTCGAGGGGAAAGAGACCGACATCGGCAGCGTCGCACGCAAACTGAACGTGGGAGCGGTGCTCGAGGGCAGCGTGCGCCGCTCTGGCCATACCCTTCGTGTCACCGCGCAGCTGATCAACGCGGTGACGGGATTTCAAATATGGTCACAGACGTACGACTACGACTTAGGGAATGTACTGATACTCCAGACCGAAATTGCCACCGCCGTCGCCGATGCGCTCAAGGTCAGATTGCTGGGCGACATCTCGCAGAAAATCGAGCTTGGCGGCACACGTAACCCGGCAGCATTCGATGCGTACCTGCGGGGCAAAATGATTGGGCGCACCGGGACTACTGCCGAGCAGGGGCGGGCCGCCATTGCGGCATACACGGAAGCGATCCGGCTCGACCCCGCGTACGCCCTGGCATTCGCCGAACGATCCATCGAACTGACGGACTACGGGTCATTTGCGGTTTATGATCCAAAGGCCGCTCATGTAGTGTTTGACCGTGCCCTGACAGACGCACGCACCGCAACCCGTCTCGCGCCCGACCTTGCAGAGGCATACTACGCTCTAGCCGTCGCGCTCCAATCAGATTCGCTCGACTTTGCGCAATCCGATGAGGCGTATACACGCGCCATGACGTTGGCACCCGGCAGCGCACGAGTTCTCGCGGCATACAGCCGCCAAGCGGCGCAAATGGGTCGTACCGCCGTTGCCATTACCGCCGGTCATCGAGCCATCGCTCTCGATCCTTTGAATTTCCACGTGCATCGAACCGTCGGGATCGCTTTCCTTCTATCGCGCGAGTACGCAGACGCACTCGCCGCCTTCAACACGGCTATATCTCTGCAACCTGATTACGTTCGGGATGTCCACCTTCGGGGCGACGCGCAGTATGCGATGGGTGACTACTACTACTGTGTCATAAATATCATGGCATTATATGCGGAACTTCACAACCCAGGTCAACGCCATGGCGCAAGTTTCGCAGCTCGAGAAGTATATGGAGTTCGTCGGTGAGGCACTCGGCCACGCGGAT
>JBOIAB010000048.1:0-2943 GCA_050738635.1 Steroidobacteraceae bacterium | reverse complement strand
GTGAGCCGGCCGACTCGGCTCCCAGATATTCGAGCAGCGCAAAGGCGTCGTCGCCATGGATCTTGGCTTCCTTGCTGAGCGCTTCGCGCAGCTGCTCTTCAGGCAGCAGATTGTCGAAATACCATTGGACGGGGCGTTCGGTGCCGCCGTCCTGATGCAGGAGCGTTGAGCGCGGCAGGGCTGGCGAGAGGTCGAAGCTGTTCGGTGCGGCCGCCCATGCGGGGTCGTACTGGAAGTTCCAGAGATCGTTGCCTTCGCTGAGGGTACCTATGCGTCGGTCGTTTAGGTACCCGACGAGTGTGCGCATGAAGGATTAGGCCCGCTGCTTTGGAGGTGGTGGGGGCGTGGTGCTGGACGCTGCTGAGCGCAAGGTGGCAAGAGCGGGCGCCGCTTCCTCGGGGATGTCGACTTCAAGGGGTACACCAAGCTCGGCGAGCAGCTTGAGGACGAGGCCGAATTGCACTGTTGGCTTGCCGTGCTCGACATCGGAGGTGAATTGCTTGCTCACGCCCGCGGTCGCAGCGAGGTCGTCGATTCGGACGTGACTGCTTCGCCGCACGGCGCGGACGGCGAGGCCTAGGTCAGCGGGGGACCGGATGGGGATGCGCATGATTGAGTTCCTAAGGTCATAGGAATTCTAGAGGACCGGGCGCCCTCTGTCCATGTAATTCCTTCGAGCGTAGGAATCACGCCTGGCGATCAGGCCGCTCACCATGAAATTCCTATGGTCGTAGGAATATTTTGGTTCGCGGTGCCGGCTGAGGGACTTGAACCCCCGACCAACGGTTTACAAAAGCGGCGATCGGGTGGTCTAGGGGCTTATGAATCAACCACTTGCAGCGCTTGCTAGCCCCGTTCTCAGGCCCACCAAGGCACAATTACGGCACGCCCAATGTGAGCTCGACACATTCCTGGCACAGGGCTTTACCCATCGGGGACAGGTTGATGCTTCTCCCGTGTTCTCCTGGTAATATATTACCGGGAATTCTCGTGAAGGTATGGAAGGAAGCATATGGCTGAGCATTCCGCGACTCCCTCGTCGGATAGCTCGGATTATCTGCCGGGCGGCAGCGCGGCGGAGAAGCGCTCGCTGGCCAAGTGGTACGCCGCGGCCAAGCTTGCGCTTGCGCGAAATCGCCCTCTGACCACAGCGACCACTCCGCCTTCCGGACGCCACAATGCCGCGGAGCTCTCGACTACCGAGCTTGACGCCTTACGTGGCGTCGGCGCCTTCAAGGACGATGTGGTCGTCGGCGCCGATAACGATCCCCTCATACGCAGCCAAGCGCAGTACATGGCGCTGCTCGAGGAAAGCCTGTCGGCAGCTGAGGCCGCCAAGCTCTTGCGTGTGGATGTGAGCCGAGTGCGCCAGAGGCTGCGGGAGCGATCTCTCTTTGGCCTGGAATACGAGGGGAGCTGGCGCCTGCCGCGTTTTCAGTTCGAGCGCCGTCTCGTCATCCCGGGTCTTGCCCAAGTCCTGAAAGCGCTCCCGTCCGATCTATTCCCGTTGGATGTGGTCGATTGGTTCCTGCTACCTGAGCCGGAGCTGCAGTCCGACAGCGATACGCCCCCTCTGAGCCCTCGTGAATGGCTGCTTTCGGGCCGGGCGATCGAGACCGTGGCGAGGCTCGCCCGTGACCTGACGCGCGCCTGACGCCGGTGAGCAAGTTCCCGGAGCCGCCCGGTGTCGAGGCGTTATGCCGGATTGCGGCCGAGACCCTGGAGCTGCCCGCCGGCACGCCCATGGCGCGCATCTACTTCTCCGCCGGCCCGTATCCTTCGCATTGGAACCGATTCCGTCACGTCGGACCTAGCGCGGCGCGCTGGGACCATCATCTGCCAGGTTCAAACAATGAGCCAACCGAGCAAGACCGAGCCGTGCTCTACTGCGCGCCCCAAGTGGACACCTGCGCGGCGGAAGTCTTCCAGGCGACGCGCCGGATTGACCGGATCCGCAACGCGCCTGCCCTCGCAGTCTTTGCCCTGCACGTGCCTGTAATCTTGCTTGACCTGCGCGGCGCTTTCGCCACGAGGATCGGCGCTTCCACCGCAATTCACTCCGGGTCGCGCTCCCGTGCGCGCGCCTGGGCGCGTCAGTTGTACGAAGCCTATCCAGAGATCCAAGGCTTCCAATACGGCTCATCGATGAACGGACACGCCCCCGCGATCGTGCTCAACGAGCGCGCGCAGGGAGCATTGCCCAAGGAGCCGCAATTTCACCGCGCCCTCAACGACGACATGCTGGTCGATGTACTCCAACGAATCGCCTTGCGCCTCTCGTACGGGCTGCGGTAGCTGCGGCTAATGCCCAATGCGTGGATGAGTAGGCGGGTGGACTCTCATCGCCCTGACACCTGAGCCGTTGAACCCTGCAGATGATGGAGAACACAGTGAAGTTCCATCTGAAGACCGTTTTCAACAAGCTGGGGGCGGCAGCCGCGCCGGCGCCATCGAGCTCGCTCGACCGCGCTGCCGTGTTTCCTCGCACGCTTCCCGCATGAGGTTCCCTGGACTCGGTGCATGGGTCGTCAGTTGCGCGCTCTGCAGCGTGTCGCCCGGCATCGCGACGGCGAACACCATGCTACACGCGCGGGCCGGCACGGTCGTGGACGGCTCGGGCTCGCACGTGCTGCTGCGATGCGTCTCGCTGAGCCCGTGGCTGATTCCGGAAGGCTATCTTGCCGGACAGGGCAGCCTGGCCGCGCTCGAGACCTCGCCGTCGCAGTTCAGACAGCGCCTGACCGAAACCGTCGGGCCCGGGAAAGTCCACGCGTTCTGGAGCGCCTGGCGGAAGCAATTCGTGGTGGCTGCGGACTTCAATCACCTGCACCGGGAGGGCTTCAACTGCGTGCGCTTGCCCCTGACTTATCGCTCGCTCATCGGCACCGAGGCGGCAGGCAGGATCACGCTCGATGCCCAGGGCATTGCTCAGGTGGATCATGC
>JBOIAB010000047.1:0-5119 GCA_050738635.1 Steroidobacteraceae bacterium | reverse complement strand
CGACTACTCCGGCGCGCAGGCATGCAAGGCGCTGAAGGAAGAGGGTTACCGGGTGATTCTGGTGAACTCCAATCCCGCCACGATCATGACCGACCCGGAGACCGCGGATGCGGTCTATATCGAGCCGATCAACTGGCAGACAGTGGAACGCATCATCGCCAAGGAGCGTCCGGATGCGGTGCTACCGACGATGGGCGGCCAGACCGGTCTGAACTGTGCTCTGGATCTGGCTGACAACGGCGTGCTGGAGAAACACGGCGTGGAGCTCATCGCCGCCTCGAGAGCGGCAATCGACATGGCCGAGGATCGTGAGCTCTTCCGCAACGCCATGCGCGAGATCGGTCTCGAGACGCCGCGCTCGCAGATTGCGCGCAGCCTGGATGACGCACTGACCGTCGCGGCCGACATCGGCTATCCGATCGTGATCCGTCCGTCCTTCACTCTGGGCGGCAGCGGCGGCGGCATCGCCTACAACCGCGAGGAGCTCGAGGATATCGCGGCGCGCGGGCTCGATGCCTCGCCGACCTCCGAGGTACTGCTCGAGGAATCGGTGATCGGCTGGAAAGAGTTCGAGATGGAAGTGGTGCGCGACCACAAGGACAACTGCATCATCGTCTGCTCGATCGAGAACCTGGACCCGATGGGTGTGCACACGGGTGATTCGATCACCGTGGCGCCGGCACTGACTCTGACCGACAAGGAATATCAACGCATGCGCGATGCCTCGATCGCCGTGCTGCGCAAGATCGGTGTCGACACGGGCGGCTCCAACGTGCAGTTCGCGGTCAGCCCGACCGACGGACGCCTGCTCGTGATCGAGATGAATCCGCGTGTGTCGCGCTCCTCCGCGCTCGCTTCCAAGGCGACGGGTTTTCCGATCGCCAAGATCGCCGCCAAGCTCGCCGTCGGCTATACGCTCGATGAGCTGAAGAACGACATCACGGGCGGCGCCACGCCCGCGTCCTTCGAGCCGTCGATCGATTACGTGGTGACCAAGATCCCGCGTTTCACCTTCGAGAAGTTCCCGGCCGCCAACGACCGTCTGACCACCCAGATGAAGTCCGTGGGTGAGGTGATGGCCATCGGCCGCACGTTCCAGGAGTCGTTGCAGAAAGCGCTGCGCGGGCTCGAGACCGGACTCGACGGCCTGTCGCCCATCGTGAAGCTACCGCTCGACGAGGACGGCCAGACGAAGCTCGCCTACGAGCTGCGCGCGCCGGGCGCCGACAGGCTGTTGTACGTTGCCGATGCGTTCCGTGCCGGCTGGTCCTTCGAGCGCATCGCCGAGCTCACCCGTATCGACCCCTGGTTCCTGGCGCAGATCGAGGAGCTGATCGCCGAGGAGGGACGGGTCGGCGCGGAGGGATTCGGCGCGCTCACCGCGGAGCGACTGCGGCTGCTGAAGCGCAAGGGCTTTTCCGACAGCCGGCTCGGCAGACTGCTGGATCTGCCGGAGAAGGCGGTGCGCGCCAAGCGCCACGACCTGGGCGTGCGCCCGGTCTACAAGCGCGTCGACACCTGCGCCGCGGAGTTCGCGACCTCGACCGCCTACCTCTACTCGACCTACGAGGAGGAGTGTGAGGCGCAGCCCACCAACCGCCGCAAGATCATGATCCTCGGCGGCGGCCCCAACCGCATCGGCCAGGGAATCGAGTTCGATTACTGCTGTGTGCACGCGGCGCTGTGTCTGCGCGAGGACGGGTTCGAGACCATCATGGTCAACTGCAACCCGGAGACGGTGTCGACCGACTACGACACCTCCGATCGCCTGTACTTCGAGCCGCTGACGCTCGAGGACGTGCTCGAGGTCCTCGCCAAGGAGAAGCCCGAGGGCGTCATCGTGCAGTTCGGCGGCCAGACGCCGCTGAAACTGTCGCGCGCGCTGGAGGAGGCGGGCGCGCCGATCATCGGCACCTCGCCCGATTCGATCGACGTGGCCGAAGACCGGGAGCGGTTCCAGGCCCTGGTGCGCAAGCTCGGCCTGAAGCAGCCCGCCAACGCGACCGCGCGCACGGAGGATCAGGCCGTGGTGCTCGCGCGGGAGGTGGGCTTCCCGCTGGTGGTGCGCCCGTCCTACGTGCTCGGCGGCCGCGCGATGGAGATCGTCTTCAACGAGGAGGATCTGCGCGCCTACATGGGCCACGCGGTGCAGGTCTCCAATGACAGCCCGGTGCTGCTCGACCGCTTTCTCGACGTTGCAATCGAGGTCGACGTCGATGCGGTATGCGATGGCGAAGAGGTGCTGATCGGCGGCATCATGGAGCACGTCGAGCAGGCCGGAGTGCACTCCGGCGACTCCGGCTGCTGCCTGCCGCCCAACAGCCTGAGCGCCGAAACCCAGGAGAACCTGCGCGAGCAGACGCGCAAGCTCGCCAAGGCGCTCTCGGTCGTAGGGCTGATGAACATCCAGTACGCCATTCAGAACGGCGTCATCTACGTGCTCGAGGTCAACCCGCGAGCTTCGCGCACGGTGCCGTTCGTCTCCAAGGCGACCGGGCTGCCGCTCGCGAAGATCGGAGCGCGGGTGATGACGGGCAGGAAGCTGCGCGATCAGGCCGTGACCGCGGGTCGCGAACCGCCGTATTATTCAGTGAAGGAAGCGGTGTTCCCGTTCGTCAAGTTCCCCGAGTCCGATCCGATTCTCGGCCCCGAAATGAAATCCACCGGCGAGGTGATGGGCACCGGCCGAACCTTCGGCGAGGCATACGCGAAGGCGCAGACGGCCTCGGGTGTGACGCTGCCCAGAAAAGGGGTGTGCTTCATCAGCGTGCGCGACCGGGACAAGCCGGGCGCGGTGGAGCTGGCGCGCCGCCTCATTGCGCGCGGCTTCGAAGTGGTTGCGACCGAGGGCACCGCGCGCGCCCTGACCGAGGCCGCCATCGCCTGCCGCAAAGTCAACAAGGTGCGTGAGGGCCGGCCGCACATCGTCGACATGATCAAGAACGACGAGATCGACCTGATCGTCAACACGACCGAGGGCAAGCTCGCGATCCGCGAGTCGAACTCCATCCGCCGCGAAGCGGTGCATCACCGGGTGACCTACTACACGACGTTGGCCGCGGGGCTCGCCACCTGCGAGGCGATGGATCATCTCGATGAGGTCGAGGTGAACCGGCTGCAGGACCTGCACACCGAGGCGCTAAGGTTAAGTGCATGAAACGCACTCCCATGACCCTGCGCGGCGCCGAGGCGCTGCGCGCTGAGCTCAAGCGATTGAAGACCGAAGCCCGGCCGAGCGTGATCAAGGCGATCGCCGAGGCCCGCGCGCACGGCGATCTGTCGGAAAACGCCGAGTATCACGCCGCGCGGGAGCAGCAGGGCTTCATCGAGGGACGCATCAACGAGATCGAGGCCAAGCTCTCCAACGCGGAGATCATCGATCCGAGCCGGCTGACCAACAAGGGCAAGGTCGTTTTCGGCGCCGTGGTGGAGCTGGAAGATCAGGACGACGGCACGCGCGTCGTCTACCAGGTAGCGGGCGAGGACGAAGCCGATATCCGCGCCGGACGCATCTCCATCACATCTCCGATTGCTCGCGCGCTCGTGGGCAAATCACAGGGCGATGTGGTTGACGTCTCCGCGCCGGGCGGTATCCGCTCCTACGAGATTGTCACGGTCCGCTTCGAGTGATTTGAGTCCGCTGGCTACCCCTGGGCGTCGGGGATGACTATCCGCGGCAGATCCGGCCGCGGGCGGTAGAGGACGGCCACGTTGCCGATGCGGTGCACGAGCGAGCTGCCGGTACGGCCGGCCAGTTCCTCGAAGAGCGCGTCGCGCGCCTGCCGATCGCCGCCGGGCGCCTTGACCTTGATCAGCTCGTGATCGGTCAGGGCCCGGTCGGCCTCGCGGGCGACCGCGTCGGTCAGGCCGGCCGAGCCCAGCCGTACGACCGGCTGCAGCCCGTGCGCCAAACCGCGAAGATGGCGGCGCTGGCGTTCGGAAAGCGTCGATTGCGATGACATCCGCCGATTTTACAGTTCTGCTGCGGCCAAACAGTCCAAAAGGCGCGAAAAGCGGCTATTTGACCAAATCCGGCGGTGCTGCAGCAGCGGCCGGTGGACGTTGTGCTTGCCGATATGGCGACCAAGGTCTTGAAGGGCGGCGGCGATGCCCTGATCAAGGTTTTCCAGGGCGCAGGCTTGCAGGAGCTCATTCGGGACGCGCGCGGGCGATTCGCCAAGGTGAAGCTGGTCGAGCCGCCTTGCCGAGCTCACAGTCCTGAAATGTATCTGCTGGCCAAGGATTTTGGCTTGGTGTAGCGTTGCTCGAGCCGGACCAGGTTCAGGAGCAGACAAACTGCCGGATGCCGGCAGGCGAGGCCGCATTTGAAGATGAATGATTTGACCAAGAACATCCTTCTTTGGGTGGTGATCGTCTTCGTCCTGCTGCTGGTTTTCAGCCGGTACATGCCGAGCGTGAGCCAGCAGGAGGAGATCAAGTACTCCACCTTCCTGAACGATGTGAAGGCGCACCAGGTCGACAGCGTCGTCTTCCAGGGAGACATGCTGTACGGCGTGATGAAGGATCACACGCGGTTCAAGACCTACAACCCTGAGACGGACTACACGGCGGTCATCGGCACGCTCGAGAAGTTCGACGTCGGTATTTCCGGCGAGCCGCCGAAGCAGCCGAACTTCCTGGCGCAGCTGCTGCTGCAGCTCGCACCGGCGTTGCTCTTGATCCTGGTCTTCGTATACATGCTGCGGCAGATGCAGGGCGCCTCGGGCGGCCGTGGAGCCATGTCCTTCGGCAAGAGCCGCGCGCGCCTGCTCGGCGAGGATCAGGTGAACGTCACGTTCGCCGACGTCGCCGGGGTCGATGAGGCCAAGCAGGAAGTTTCGGAGATCGTCGATTTCCTCAAGGACCCGGGCAAGTTCCAGAAGCTCGGCGGCAAGATCCCGAAGGGCGTGCTCATGGTGGGCTCGCCCGGCACCGGCAAGACCCTGCTCGCGCGCGCGATCGCCGGCGAGGCCAAGGTCCCCTTCTTCACCATTTCCGGCTCCGATTTCGTCGAGATGTTCGTCGGTGTCGGCGCCTCGCGCGTGCGCGACATGTTCGAGCAGGCGAAGAAGCATGCGCCGTGCATCATCTTCATCGACGAGATCGATGCGGTCGGCCG
>JBOIAB010000046.1:0-9338 GCA_050738635.1 Steroidobacteraceae bacterium | reverse complement strand
CCTCACTGCCGCGCCGGTGATGGCGACGGACCTCAGGGCCTCGGCAAGCCTGGTGCTGGCCGGGCTGGTCGCGGAGGGCCGCACCGAGGTCGAGCGGATCTATCACATCGACCGCGGCTACGAGGCGATCGAGGAGAAGCTGGCGCAGCTCGGCGCTCAGATAAAGCGCGTCGTGTAACGCCTCGGGTAGGACAAGTCCGACTGCGGACCGGGCAGGCAGGCGGTAGACTGCGGGCAAATCTTGGAGGTCCGTATGCGAATTGGCATGGTGGGACTCGGACGCATGGGTGCCAACATGGTGCGCCGGCTGTTACGGGGCGGCCATGAGTGTGTTGCCTACGACAGGTCGTCGGAAGCCGTGCGCTCGGTGGCAGCGGACGGCGCCATCGCAGCCAACTCGCTCGCGGAGCTCGCCAAGGCGCTCACTCCGCCGCGCGCCGTGTGGATCATGGTGCCCGCGGCACTCGTAGACACAGTGATCGCGCAATTGCGGCCGCTGTTAAGCTCCGGCGACATCCTCATCGACGGCGGCAACTCCCACTATCAGGACGACATCCGCCGCGCGGAGGAGCTGCGCCCGGCGGGAATGCACTACGTCGACGCGGGCACGAGCGGCGGTGTTCTCGGCCTCGAGCAGGGTTACTGTCTGATGATCGGCGCCGAGCCGGCCGTTTTCAGCACCCTGGAGCCGATTTTCGCGACACTCTCGCCCGGAGGACGCCGGCCGGAAGTCACCGGCGGCAAGAGCGCCGCCCAGGCGGCCGCCGAGATGGGCTATCTGCACTGCGGCTCGAACGGCGCCGGACACTTCGTCAAGATGGTGCACAACGGCATCGAGTACGGCGTGATGGCGGCCTATGCGGAGGGCCTGAACCTCCTCCAACACGCCGACGCCGGACTGAGTCGGGAGGAGGCCGACGCGGAGACTGCGCCGCTCTCCAACCCGCGGCTCTTCCAGTACCGGCTCGACATTGCCGCGGTTGCGGAGGTCTGGCGGCACGGCAGCATCATTTCCTCGCGCCTCCTCGATCTGACCGCGGAGGCGCTCGCAGCCGACCCCGGACTCGGCAAGTTCGGCGGCCGCGTATCCGATTCGGGCGAAGGAAGGTGGACCGTCCAGGCGGCAGTGGAGGTCGGCGTCCCGGCGCACGTCCTCTCGGCGGCGCTTTACTCGCGTTTCGAATCCCGTGGGCGCGCGGAGTTCGCCGACAAGCTGCTTTCCGCCATGCGGCTCGGGTTCGGCGGCCATCTCGAAAAGAAGTCCTGAAGGGAGGCATGATGGAGCGGCGAGACAGTGACACTCTGGTGCTCTTCGGGGCGACCGGAGACCTCTGCTATCGGAAGATATTCCCTTCCCTTTACAACCTGGTGCGCCGCGGCCTGCTGCATGTGCCGGTGATCGGCGTCGCGCGCGCGGGTTGGAACCTCGAACAGCTCGGCGACCGGGTGCGCGACAGCATCAAGAAATTCGTTCCCTCACCGGACGAGGCGGCGCTCGGGCGGCTGGTCGCCTTGTTGCGCTATCACGATGGCGACTATCAGGACCGCGCGACTTTCGTCGCGCTGCGCAAGGCGCTGGGGGACTCGCAGCGGCCGCTCTACTACCTCGCGAGCCCGCCCAGCATGTTTCCGGTGGTGATCGATCACCTGGGCACCTCCGGCGCCGCGCAGGGCGCGCGCGTGGTGGTCGAGAAGCCGTTCGGCCGCGATCTCGCCTCCGCCAAGGCGCTGAACCAGGAGCTGCACAAGCAGTTTCCGGAGAGCTCCATCTTTCGCATCGATCACTACCTCGGCAAGGAGGCGGTGCAGAACATTCTTTATTTCCGCTTCGCCAACTCCTTCCTCGAGCCGATCTGGAACCGCAACTTCGTCGCCAGCGTGCAGATCACCATGGCGGAGACGCTCGGGGTCGAAGGGCGCGGCAAGTTCTACGAGGAGACCGGCGCCATCCGCGATGTGATGCAGAACCACCTGCTGCAGATCCTGGCGCTGCTCACCCTCGAGCCGCCGGTCAACACCGAAGGCGAGTCGTTGCGCGACGAGAAAGTGAAGGTGCTGAAGGCGGCGCGGCCCGTGCGCCCGGATGGCGTGGTGCGCGGGCAGTTCGCCACCTACCGCAAGGAGCAGGGCGTAGCCGCCGATTCCAAGGTGGAGACGTATGCGGCGATGCGGCTCGAAATCGATTCCTGGCGTTGGAGCGGGGTCCCGTTCTACCTGCGTGCCGGCAAGTGCCTGCCGGTGACGGCCACGGAAGTCGTGGTCGATCTGAAGCCGCCCCCGGCCCACGTCTTCGGCGAAGCGGGCCCGGACTATCCCAACTACGTGCGCTTTCGGGTCGGGCCGGATGTGGCGATCGCACTGGGCGCCCATGCGAAGAAGGCGGGTGCGGCGATGCAGGGGAGGGAGGTGGAGCTGTTCGTTGCGCAGCACGACGCCGACGTCATGGATGCGTACGAGGTGCTGATCAGCGCGGCACTCATCGGCGATACGGCGCACTTTGCGCGCGAGGATGAAGTGGAGGCCGCCTGGGCGATCGTGGACCCGGTGTTGGGAGCAACCGATGCGCCGTATGCCTACACCTGCGGCACCTGGGGACCGAAGGAGTCGGAGCGGCTGTTGAGCGGCGCCTGCAGCTGGCACAACCCGGGAAAGGAGCCCCAGGGCTGGACGCGCTCCTGCGCGCCCGCCCACCTGCCGATGGGGAAATTCGCGCCTTAGCAGCGGCTACGCAGTGGGCTCGATGCCGCAGCGATAGGTCCGTTCGGCGCCCGGGTCGAGGTGCAGCGCAGCGGCCCATTCCGGGCGGTTGAAGGCGTCGGCCATGCACTCCATCGGCTCCAGCGCGATCGAGCGCCGTGGGTCGCGTTTGAGGGTGTCGCCGGTGAAGGCGTGCATCACGCCGCGCTCCTGCCAGACTGTTATGCCGAATCCGCTCTTCGGATCCGTGAGCCGGGTACGGATACGCCCGTCCGCGGCCGCGAGCAGATCGCTGTATTCCTGATCGAGCACGCTGCCCGCGATCGGGCGTGAGCGGCGGAAGTCGAGCGCTGGCGCTTCGTCCAACGGCACGTAGGCGGCAGCGCCGGGCAGCGGGATCAGATCGGCCCCCGTGGCCACGAGCTTTTGCGCGGGTATTTCCAGTGTCCACTCGTCGGCAAAGCCATCGCTGACTCGGAAGTAGGGATGCCAGCCGCAGAAGCAGGGCGCGGGCTCGTCACCACCGTTGCGCATGCGCACCGCCAGCGCGAGGCCACTGGCATCGAGGGTGAAGCTGACGGCGAGATCGATGGCAAAGGGATAGCCTGGATGTCTGCCGACGGAAGTGCTCAGTGTCGCCCGGGCTGCGCCGGCCCCGGCGATGAGCTCCGTCAGCGCAAAGTCCGTATCGCGCACGAAGCCGTGGCGAGACTCACGCTTGCCGGGGGCTGCGCCCGGGTGCAGGTCGTAGTCGGCGCCGTCGAAGCGGTAGCGCGCATCGGCAATTCGGCCGGCGAAGGGCACCATGATGGCGAAGCGTGAGCCCGGGCGCGCGAGGATTTCGTCGGCATCGCGATGGCCGGCGGCAATATCGAAAGATCGATTGCCACGCGCGACCTCGAAACCGATGAGCGCGGCACCGTGACAGGCGAGGCGCACGCGGCGCCCGCTATCGTCGCCGAGAACTACGATCGGCTGTCCGTCCAGCGAAGAGCGCTCGACTCTATACCTCATGTTTGGGCTGCCGACGGTGCGAGCTCGGCAGCGCGCTCGAACCATAGCTCGACGCGCGGGCAGCTCGCGACGGCCCGCAGTGCGACCAGATTCGGATCCTGGCGGATGAATGCGGCTATGGCGTCGTGTTTGCCGCTGCCCGCCACTACGAACAGCGGCTCGGCCACATTTGCCAGGAATTCGGGTGTGACGCTGATCCCTTGCATGCCGTCAGGCCGTTGCACGGCAATGGCGAGGTGGCGGCGCGACTGCTCGAGATTTTCGGGGCGGAAGAGGGATGCGGTGTGGCCGTCGGAACCCAAACCCAACAGCGCCAGGCCAACGCGCGCGCCGGCCTGCAACAGGGTGCGCAGGCTGTTTGCGTAGTCCTCGGCGGCTTCCTCCAGGGGAAGCTCGGTTCTGACGCGCAGCACCTGAGTCTCGGACAGCGCCAGGGCATCCAGCAGCGGGCGGGTCGCGTGGTAGTTGCTGGCATCGGAGGTGGCGGGGACGTAGCGATCGTCGGAGTAAATGATGGTGAGCGCGTCACCGTGCGGCGGGCGCCGGCTGGCGACCTCGCGATATGCCGGGATCGGGGTATTCCCGCCGGAGAGCATGATGACGGCAGGGCCGCGGCCCGATTCCTTGGCGGTGGCGCGAATCGCCTGCTCGAGACGGTCGGCGAGCGCGCTGTCGAGCTCGGCGCGGGTGGCGAAGCGGCGAACGTCGATTTTGGGCATGGTAGCTCCTATTCGTTCGTACGCGGGCGCTCGACGACCCGCACTTTCACGTTGAATTGGTTGCCGCCCCGCTGATCGTGCAGGGTGAGCGTCGTGCCCGGCTTGCACGTTGCGATGCGCGCGCGCGCCTCCTCGGCGGAGATCACTGGGACGCCGTCGATGGCGAGCAGCAGATCGCCCGGCCTGAGCCCGGCCTCCTGCCCGGGGCTCTCGGCGTAGAGATTGGCGACGACGACGCCGCCACGGGCGAGGCCGAGCTGCTGCGCTTCCGTATCCGAGACGTCCTCGGGAACGATTCCGATCCAGCCGCGGATGACGCGTCCGTATTTGATGATGTCGTGCAGCACGCCGCGGACCATGTCGACCGGGATCGCAAAACCGATGCCTTCGACCCCGAGGCTCTTGGCGACGATCGCGGTGTTGATGCCGACGAGTGCGCCGCTGGAATCGACCAACGCGCCGCCCGAGTTGCCGAAATTGATCGGCGCATCCGTCTGGATGAAGTCCTCGAACGTCGCTATGCCGAGCTGTCCGCGAGCGGTGGCGCTGACGATGCCGTGCGTGACGGTCTGCGAGAGCCCGAGCGGGTCGCCGATCGCGAGGACGACGTCGCCGACCCGGAGCTGATCGGATCGGCCGAACGTAATGACCGGCAGATTCGATAGATCGATCTTCAGGACCGCGAGATCGGTATCAGGGTCCACGCCGACGACCTGTGGGGTCGCGACGCGACCGTCCGCAATCTGCACACGGATGGCGCCGGCGTTCGCAATCACGTGGTAGTTCGTGACGATATGCCCGCTCCCATCGATGATGACGCCCGACCCGAGGCTGCGCTCGATGCGCGGCCTGATGTACGGCAGCACGTTGCCGAAGAGCTCACCGAGTGGCGATGGATCGACGCGCTCATTCACCACGCGGGCTGTGTATATGTTGACTACCGCGGGGGCGGCGCGTTGCACGGCCGCGGCGTACGTAACGCGCTCCGGCCCATGCGTGCTGGGTGTGCTCGGGGCGTAGATCGGCGAGGATGCCGGTGCCGGCTGGGAGCCGGCATTGCCGCGGATGAGATCCGGTCGCAGTGCGACGATCACGAAGGCGAGCGCCAGCCCGCCTACCACCGACCCGGCAACGAAGGTCAATCCTCGGCTCAGTCGCTCAAGCATGTGCCCACCTCTCGCTGTGTATAATGCCGCGCTACCGCGGGATTTGGGGAGGTACCTGATGGCTGGGGCGACACCGGTTTCGGAGAAGCGAGGCTTCTGGGCATGGCTCAACAAGCGCCTGCCCATCGATGAGTTCATCGGTACCCAGCTCACCGGCTATTACGCGCCGAAGAATTTCAATATCTGGTATTTCTTCGGCTCGCTGGCGCTGGTCGTGCTGGTGCTCCAGCTCGTCACCGGCATTTTCCTCGCGATGTACTACAAGCCGAGCGCCGCCCACGCGTTCGACTCGGTACAGCACATCATGCGCGAGATCGACTGGGGATGGCTGATCCGGTACATGCATTCGACCGGCGCGTCGGCCTTCTTCATCGTCGTCTACCTGCACATGTTCCGCGGCCTGATGTACGGCTCTTACCGTGCGCCGCGGGAGCTTCTGTGGGTCATCGGCATGCTCGTCTACCTCGCGCTCATGGGGGAGGCCTTCATGGGTTACGTGCTGCCCTGGGGCAACATGTCCTTCTGGGGCGCGCAGGTGATCGTCAACATCTTCGGCACGGTGCCGGCCATCGGGCCTGCCCTCGTGCAGTGGATCCGCGGTGACTACGGCATCGCCGATGCGACGCTGAACCGGTTCTTCGCTCTGCACGTGGCCGCCGTGCCGCTCATCCTGCTGCTGCTCGTGATGCTGCATCTCGTGGCGCTGCGACGCTCCGGGTCGAACAACCCCGATGGCATCGAGATCAAGGAGCGGAAGGGTGCGGACGGCCATCCTGTCGATGGCATTCCGTTCCACCCGTACTACACCGTCAAGGACATCGTCGGTGTCGGCGTGTTCTTCATCGTCTTCTCGCTGATAGTGTTTTACGCCCCGACGGTGCACGGGCTCTTCCTCGAGCAGCCGAACTTCGAGCCGGCCAATGCTCTGTCGACGCCGGCGGAGATCCATCCGGTGTGGTACTTCACGCCTTACTACGCAATCCTGCGCGCCGTGCCGAACAAAGGGATCGGGGCGCTGCTGCTGCTGCTGGCGTTGGTGTCGCTGCTGGTGCTGCCCTGGCTCGACCGCTCGCCGGTCAAGTCCATCCGCTACAAGGGCTGGATTTCGCGCGTAATGCTGGCGATCTTCGTGATCTCCTTCGTCGGCCTGGGGTATCTCGGCCTGCAGCCTGCCGAAGGCCTGTACGTCATCCTCGCGCGCATCTTCGGGATCGGCTACTTCGCCTTCTTCTGGCTGATGCCGTTCTATTCGCGCATCGATCGAGTCAAGCCGGTGCCCGAGAGAGTGGTCTATCATGCCCATTAGAGTTCGTTACAGGATCGTGCCCGCGCTGCTGCTGGCAGTGGCGCTCGTGGCGGGAGCGGCCGGCGCCAGCCGTGCTGTCGCCGCGGACGAGACTGCAGCAGACGCGGACTGGCAGAGCTGGCAGGCGAACGCCAACGACACCGACGTTGCCTCGATGCAGCGCGGAGCGCGGGATTTCGTGGCGTACTGCCTCGGCTGCCACTCGCTGAAGTACGAGCGCTGGTCGCGTCTCGGGGAGGACCTCCACA
Organism: Steroidobacteraceae bacterium; assembly: GCA_050738635.1. Lineage (GTDB taxonomy): Bacteria > Pseudomonadota > Gammaproteobacteria > Steroidobacterales > Steroidobacteraceae > 13-2-20CM-66-19. Next base: position 2,188 of record JBOIAB010000046.1, on the reverse strand, counting down.
TCCCCAAGGCGCTGCTCGCCAAGGACCTCATCCCGCCCGGGGAGTCGCCGACCGACTACATCACCTCGCCGATGATCGATTCGGATGCCGAGAAATGGTTCGGCAAGGCGCCGCCCGATCTTTCCCTCATGGCGCGCGCTCGCGGCGTCGACTACCTCTACCAGTACTTCAAGACCTTCTACGTCGATTCGGATCGGGCGACCGGGGCGAATAATCTGGCGTATCCGCAAAGCGCCATGCCCGATGTCTTCTCGCCGCTCGAGGGGCTGAAGATCCCGGTCTACAGGACCGTCCAGAGCCAGGGTGCCGACGGACAGATGGTCCAGGAGCAGGTCTTCGACCACTTCAAGCTGGCCGCAGCCGGCAGCATGACGCCGCAGCAGTTCGATCAGTTCACACATGATCTGGTGAACTTCCTGGATTATGTCGGCGACCCGCAGCGGGCGATGCGCCACGCCATGGGGGTCTGGGTGGTGCTCTTTCTCCTTGGCTTCACCTGGGTGGCCTGGCTCCTGAAGCGCGAATTCTGGAAGGACGTCAAGTAGGAGGGCCGGCGGACCCGGTAAAGTTAAGGGGAAAGCTCGGGTGATGGGTGGGCCGCGGGAGCGGAATCGTGTCGAGCAGACGTTCAATCATGACGCTGTTTTCCGCTCCGCGCGATCCGTGGAGTCACCGCACTCGTATCGTGCTTGCGGAAAAAAGCATCGGCATCGATGTCGTCGAGGTGGAACCCGGCAAGTACCCCGAGGATCTGCTGGACCTCAACCCGTATCACACCGTGCCCACGCTCGTGGATCGCGACCTGGTGCTGTACGACTCGCGGGTGATCATCGAGTACCTGGATGAGCGCTTTCCGCACCCGCCGCTGATGCCGGTCGACCCGGTGACGCGCGCGCAGTTCCGGCTGGCCCTCTATCGCATCGAGCGCGATTGGTACACGCTGTTGCAGCAGATCGAGGTGGAGGACGATAAGAAGCATCTGCCGAAGCTGCGCAAGGTTCTCGCCGACACGATCGTGCAGGGCGTGGACCTCTTCAAGGTGAAACCGTTCTTCATGTCCGACGAGTTCTCGCTCGTCGATGCGACCATCGCGCCGATCCTCTGGCGATTGCCGCACTACGAGGTGGAGCTGCCGCCGAAGGCGCAGCCCATCCTCAAGTACGCGAGCCAGGTTTTCTCGCGAGCCGCGTTTCGCGAGTCGCTGTCGGAGCGGGAGCGCGAGATGCGCCTCTGAGCCGAGCGATGCTCAAAGCTCCCCCCAAGCGTCCCTATCTGCTGCGCGCGATGCACCAGTGGATCACCGACAGTGGCCATACCCCGCACGTAATCGTCGATGCGGAGCGCTCCGGCAGCGAGGTGCCGCGTGCTTATGTGCAGGAAGGCAAGATCGTCCTCAACCTGAGCTACACGGCGACGCAACGCCTGAAGATCGACAACGACGTCGTGGAGTTCGACGCGCGCTTCGCCGGTGTCGTGCATCACGTGCGTTTCCCTGTGAGCGCAGTGATGGGCATTTACGCTCGCGAGACAGGCGAGGGGATGATGTTTGCTGAGCAGGATGCCGGACCCGAGACGCCGCCGCCGTCGGGCCCCGCGCCCGCCGAAGAGGGCAGCAGCGCGACCCCCAAGCGCCCCCAATTGCGCGTCGTGAAATAGGTTCGTCTCCCGGCGCTGGTCCGCAGCCCGAAAGCGATTAAGTGAGCGGCCCCGGGCCGTTCCCGGGGCCGCGACGTGAATCCCTGTCACACCGCGCGCTCGCGCCAATCGCCGGGAGCGATTGGCGCCAATTAAGGTGGGGAGCCGGCCTGTAAGCCGGGTTCTGTCGAGAGCAATCATTCCTCTGGGACCCACGTCACCGTGGGCCTCGAGCAGCCTACCCGGAAGCGCGCGCGGATCGACGCTGCGCGCTCTGTTGCCAGAGCCCGCTGCTTCCCTATTTGGCCTTGCTCCAGGTGGGGTTTGCCATGCCAGCTCTGTTGCCAGAGCCGCGGTGCGCTCTTACCGCACCGTTTCACCCTTGCCGTCCCGCGCGGTTTGCACCGCGCGAGCTTAGGCGGTTTGCTTTCTGTTGCACTTTCCGTGGGCTCGCGCCCCCCAGGCGTTACCTGGCACCTGATCCGCCGGAGCCCGGACTTTCCTCCCCCCCGAACGATGTCGAGGCAGCGATTGCCCGGCCGGCTCCCCAGGG
>JBOIAB010000045.1:0-1585 GCA_050738635.1 Steroidobacteraceae bacterium | reverse complement strand
GACCCGCACCTTGCCGGCATTGAGCACCACTATATGATCGCCCATGTCGACATGCGGGCTGTAGTCGGCCTTGTGCTTGCCCTTGAGTCGATGCGCGATCTGCGAGGCGAGGCGTCCGAGCGTCTTGTCGGTCGCATCGACCACGAACCAGTCGCCCCGGACGGTGCCGGAATTGGCGAATATCGTCTTCATATAGCCTCAGCGGGGCCGTTTCTGGCGGCCCGGAATGCCTTTAAGTGGACCCTTCCAAAGGGCCGGCAAGTCTACTGAAGCTGCTCCGCCAATGCAAAACGAGTGCTTATAATCGCAGTCCATGGAAACCGAGCATCCCCTCGACGCCTGGATTGGCGCGGCCGACCGGGCGCTGCGCGCACTACTGGCGCCGGCGCACGCCACCCGGCCCGTGCCACAGCCCGCCGTTGCGGCCGGGAAAGGGCCGGCCGAAGGAGGCACAACCGAGCTTTCGCCGGATGAGCGCCGCCGGGCCGCAGCCCTGATGCGCGTCAACCATGCCGGGGAGATTGCGGCACAGGCTCTCTACCATGGCCAGGCGATGGCGGCGCGATCGGAAGCAACGCGCAAGATGCTGCTCGCTGCCGCACGCGAGGAGACCGACCACCTCGCGTGGTGCGAAAGCCGCCTACAGGAGCTCGAGTCGCGTCCCAGCCTGCTCAACCCGCTGTGGTATGCCGGCTCCTTCTTTATTGGCGCGCTGGCGGCGCTCGCCGGCGACCGGGCCAGCCTCGGGTTCGTGGTGGAAACGGAGCGGCAGGTCGAGGGCCACCTCGACGAGCATCTCGGCCGGCTGCCGGCGGCCGACCTGCGCAGCCGCGCCATCGTGCAGCAGATGCGCACGGACGAGGCCGCGCACGGCGCCAACGCGAGAGCCGCCGGTGGGACCGAACTGCCTGGGCCGGTGCGTGCGCTCATGCGTCACACGGCCCGTATCATGACGGGCACGGCATACTGGGTTTGATCGCCATGTGCGCATGACGTCAACCCTGCGTCCCAAAACAACGCTGGTTTTCGCTGCGCCGCGTGCGGTACGCTTGCGGCCGGGCGGGGTCAACGTATAAACACTCTCTCATCATGACCACACAAATTCGGGGAGCGGGTATGGAAGAGAACGTCAAGCCGTTGAGCGATATTCCGGCGATCAACCGGTTCTTGAGCTACTGCCGTATCCGCACGGTGCCTTCCAAGACGGTCGTTATCCACGCCGGCGACCTGCCGGATGTCCTCTATTACATCATCAGCGGCTCCGTCGAGGTGATGATCGAGGACGAAGAGGGCAACGAGATGGTGCTCGCGTATCTGAACCGCGGGCAGTTCTTCGGTGAGATGGGCCTTTTCTTCAGCGACCAGCCGACGCGCAGCGCCTGGGTGCGCACGCGCAACCAGTGCGAGCTGGCCGAGATGACTTACCCGCGCTTTCGTCAGATCGCCGCCGAGAGCCCAGGCCTGATCTTCGAGCTCGCCACCCAGCTCGCCACCCGCCTCGATCGCACCAACCGCAAGCTCGGTGACCTCGCCTTCGTGGATGTCACCGGCCGGGTGGCTCATGCCATCAACAATCTCTGCGAAG
>JBOIAB010000044.1:0-10343 GCA_050738635.1 Steroidobacteraceae bacterium | reverse complement strand
GTCATGATCAGCAATCGTGTATCGCGCTGGACGCCGCTGTTCTTCGGCTTTGCCCTTGCCAATTTTCTGGCGGCTCAGGGGCTGATCGTTGCGGGCCTCACTTGGCCGGCTCAGGCGGCCTCGGCACCCGGCACGCTGGTCGCGGTGCACCTTCTGACCGTCGGCTGGTTGCTGCTGCTGATGCTCGGGGCGCTTTTCCAGTTCGTGCCCGTGATCACGGCTACGCCGCTTCCCAGCCAACGCCTCGCGGTCGCCGCCCTGATGGCCGTGCAGGGTGGCCTCATCGGCATGATCTGCGGCTTTCTCGGCATGAATGACGCGCTGCCGGGTCACGCCCGAGCCTTGCCCGCTGGCGGTGCCGCAGTGCTCGTAGGAGTGCTGATTGCGAGCTGGAATGTCGGTGTGCCCCTGATCCGTGGACGGCCGCGGACGCTCCCCGCGCGCTTGGTCCTAACCGGACTGGCGTTCCTGCTGCTCACTGTGTTGCTGGGGCTGACGTTTGCGCTGGCACTGACGGTGCCTGCGCTCGCACCTGCTCTGGCGCCGCTGCTGGCCAGGGTCGGCGATCATTCGCTGGCGGGCCTTGGTGGTTGGTTCACGCTGGCCGCGATGGGTGTGAGCTACAAGGTGCTGCCGATGTTCATGCTTGCGCCTGAGGAGCGCGGCGTGACCGGCGACATCGTCCACATGCTGGGCACGGCGGGGTTTGCGCTGGCGGTCGTGGCGGGGCTGGCGGCGATATGGCTTCCCGCGGAGCTCCTGCGAGTTGTCGAAATCGTCGGCTACGCCGCGATTGCGGGTGCGGTCGCACTCTATCTCTGGGATGTCGTGCGGATCTATCGCACGCGCAAGCGCCCCGTTCTCGAGGCCCATAACCGCTGCGCGGTCGGCGCCTTCGGCTTTCTCGGGCTCGCTACAGGCATCGGGATCGGCTCCTGGGCGGTAGGCCGGCTTCCCACCGTGGCGCCGCTGTTGGTCTTTCTCATCGTATTCGGCTGGCTGGGGGGCCTCGGGCTCACGCAGCTCTACAAGATCATCCCGTTCCTCACCTGGCTGAGCCGCTATGGGAGCAGTCTGGGGCGCGGGGCGGTGCCGCGAGTGCAGGACCTCGTGAAGGAATCCCGCAGCTATCCCTGGTTCCTCTGCTATTTCCTCGGCGTGCTGCTCGCCGCTCTGGCGGCGCTCTTTAACTGGCACTTCGCGTTTCAGCCGGCTTTCGCACTGGTTCCGCTCGCAACCGTTGGCCTTGCGATCGAGTATGTGCGCGCCTGGCGTGGCCATTACGCCCGTGAGCGCCCCGCGACGCCTGCCGTTCCCCCTTTCATGTCCCAACAGAGAGGTCGCCCATGATCGAGCCATTGACCGTCGACGTGCGCGAGGAGCTGCGTAGGGGTGGGGAGCCCTTGCCACGCATACTGCAAGCGGTGAAGACTCTCGTGCCTGGGCAGACGCTGCGCCTGCTCGCGACATTCGAGCCGCTGCCGCTTTATGCCGTTCTCGGCCGCAAGGGTTTCGGACACTCGGCGACGAGGCACGGCGCGGGCGACTGGGAGGTACTGTTCGAGCCTCAGACGACGCGCTCGAGGGAGTCTCCCGCCAACCGCTCGCCCGCTGCACCCGTCGCATCCGTGTCCGACTGGCCAAAGCCGAGCACGTATCTCGACAACCGCGGGCTCCTGCCGCCGGAGCCGATGGTGCGAATTCTCGATGCGCTCGAGCATCTTGGGGCGGGAGACGTCTTGGAGGCGCTCAATGAGCGTGAGCCCGTGTTCCTCTACCCGGAACTGCAGGCGCGGGGCGCCGCCATTCACACCGAGAAAACGGGTGAGGGAGTGCGGCTTCTGATCAGACGCGCGGGGGCAACGGCATGAATGCTATTCCGTCACCCGATCCCACTCCCTCGCCCGATCGCAGCTACGTTCTCGATGCGCTCCACGAGGTGATCGATCCGGAGCTGGGTTACAACATCGTGGATCTCGGGCTGATCTACTCGCTCGATGTGGATGACGGTGTGGTCAAGATCACCATGACCATGACGACGCCGGGCTGCCCTGCGCAGGACTACATCATGTCGGGCGTTTACGAGCGCAGTCGGAGTCTTCCTGGTGTGACCGACGTCGAGATCGATCTGGTCTGGGAGCCGCGGTGGTCGCCCAGGCAAATGAGCCCTGTCGCCAGGGCTCATTTCGGGATGGCCGACTAGACTAGGCCGATTTGCGGGCTGCGGTGCGCCCGATCTCCACCTGCCAGACCTGGGGGCCCTGCTGCAAGTAGTTCCAGGAGAATTGCCCGGTGTGCTCCGCTTCGAACTGATAGTAGAGCGGCTTCGGATCGTGGTCGTTCACCAGTACGAAGCTCTCGCCGGGCTTGAGCTTCTCGTAGGTATCGAAGATCTGGCGGTGCCGCTGCATCGGGATGAGCCGGCGGACATCGAGTAGTTTTGGCTGGGACACGGATATCTCCTTTTCGGTGGTGTGGTGTTTGGCTCGGGTGAGTCGATGCAGGACGCCGTTGAAGCGCTCCGCCTCGCGGGAATCTGTGTGACGCAACGCCGACCAAGCCGAGGCGGCGAGCGTGCAGGCCGTGTGCCGTTGCGGCTCCCCGGTCTCGCCGAGAGCGACCAGTGCGCGAACGAAGAGGCGATTCAGCACCGGCAGCACTTCCGCGTGCTCAGGCTCTGTCATCGCAAACCTCGACGATGCCGCCGCGTACGCGCACCGGGAAGCGATGCACGCCCTCGTATGCGGGCGCCTTGAGTGCCTCGCCGGTGCGGATGGAAAACTCCGCCAGGTGCCAGGGGCAAACGGCGCGATCCCCTTCCACCCAACCCGAGGAGAGGTCCCTCCCCATGTGCGTGCACAAGTCCTCGAGCGCGAAGTACTCTCCGTCCAGGTTGAACAAGGCGACGGCGGAGCCGTTGACGGAGACGGCCTTGCACTTGCGGTCGGCGATCTCGCCGACACGGGCGGCTTCAAACCACTGCTCCATATCTCGGCTGCATCTTCGAAGTCGGTACGAAACTGAGGCGAGTTTAGGAACTGCGGCGCGGCAGTCCCTTGACGGGCATCAAGGCGAGGCGGCTCTCGTCGAGATCGGCCGGCGGACGCCAGCGCGAGGCGCATCCGTAGAAATACGTATCCGGCCAGGTGGTATTTGATCGGCGATGTTGTAACCTGGGCAGGTTCCACCGGCGGGGCATGATGATCATCAATTCATCGAGCCAGGTCTCGCGCTTCAGGCTCCTGCGGCGTTTTCCGCTTCCGCGGGGCTTTGGCGTCCTGCGCGAGTCGCGCATCGATCCGGGCCGCCACTGGTCGGCGCCCGCGGGAGCCAAGCGGACCAAAACCTTCCAGATCTATCGCTACGAGCCGGAATCCGGCCGCAACCCGCGCCTCGATACCTTCGAGGTGGACCTCGATGAGTGCGGCCCCATGGTGCTCGATGCCCTGATCTGGATCAAAAGCAAGGTCGACTCCAGCCTCACCTTCCGCCGCTCCTGCCGCGAGGGCGTCTGCGGCTCCTGCGCCATGACCTTGGATGGCACGAACTGGCTTGCCTGCACGCGCTTCATCACCGAGATGGCAAGCCCCGCCTCCGTCTATCCGCTCGCGAATTTCCCGGTCATCAAGGACCTCGTGCCGGATCAGACGCACGCGCTGGCACAGTACTCGCTGATCGAGCCGTGGTTGAAGGCGAGCGAGCCGCCGCCGCAGCATGAGCGGCTGCAGTCGCTGGCCGACCGCAAGCGGCTCGACGGCTACTACGAGTGCATCCTCTGCTTCTGCTGCACGTCGGGCTGTCCCAGCCACTGGTGGAATGGCGATAAATTCTTGGGTCCCGCGGTGCTGCTGCAGGCATGGCGATGGCTCGCGGACAGCCGCGATGATGCCAAGGGCGAGCGGCTGGATGCCCTCGAGGATCCGTTCCGCCTCTACCGCTGCCATACCATCCTCAACTGCACCCGCACTTGTCCGAAGGGCTTAAATCCCGGTAAAGCGATCGCCGAGATCAAGAAGATGATGCTGGAGCGCACGCTGTGAGGCCACGCTCGCCCAACATCCAGCACTATCGGCCGCAACTCACCTCGGTCCTCTCCATCGCCAATCGGATCACGGCGCTGATCTCGACTGCGGCGCTCGTGGCGTTCGTCGCCTGGCTCGTGGCCGCACGGCTAGGTCCTGTCCCATACAACTCGCTCCACGCCGCCGCAGCTTCGCCCTTTGGTCGCGTGCTGCTCGTGGTCGCGACGTTCGCGTTCTTTCTGCACCTCTGCGGCAGCATTCGGCATCTTTTTTGGGACGCCGTCCTCGGCTTCGAGCTGCGCAGCATCTACGCCTCGGGGTGGGCGGCGGTGGCCGCGAGTGTCGTTCTGACTGCCGCAGCCTGGCTCGTGGGCCGATTCCTGAGGAGTTGAAAGTGCCTGAGTCGCGCGAGCCCACGCCCTCGATCGCCGCTCGTGCGCGCGGGCTCGGCAGCGCGCGGCGTGGTACGGGCGCATGGCGTGCCGAGCGTGTCTCGGCTGTTGCATTGGTACCGCTCACCCTGTGGCTAGTGGCTTCGCTCGTGGCGCTCGGCGGAGCCGATCGCACCGCGTTCGTGGCCTGGCTTGGTAGACCCCTGCCTGCGCTCCTCGTGATTCTCCTGCTGATCGCCGCCTTCCGGCACACCGCCCTCGGCCTGCAGGTCGTCATCGAGGACTACGTGCATTCGGCCGCGAAGATTCCGCTGCTCCTCGCAACACACCTGCTGTGCTTCGCCATCTGCGTTGCCGGCGTGCTCGCAACGCTGAGTATCGCTCTCGGCCGTTGATGTCTTGCGCCCCGGTGCCGGCTACGCATTGGCCGCAGCTCCTCACGAGAAATACGTATGGCGAGGCGCGAGGGCGGCCCTTAGATTACGCCTCGTGATTCCTGTCAGCACGATCTCCAAAAGCCCGCTCCTCGAGGGCGTAGACCCTGAGACAGTCAGGACGATCGTTGGCACGCTGACAGAAGAGGCTTGGCCGAGAGGCCGGCAAATCATGGCGCCCGCGGAAACCACCGCAAAGTTTCGCCTGGTGCTCGATGGCAGGGTCAAGGTCGTTCGCTCGAATTCGCGGGACGGCCGTGAGCTCACACTCTGGCTGCTCGGGCCGGGAGACGGATTCGACATCGTGAGCCTCCTCGACGGCAAGGCGCACGCTGTGACTGCTTGGGCGCTCGACGACGTGCGCACGCTGTCCGGGCCGATGTCGCTGTGGCGTGATTGGCTCGACCGGTATCGCGCATTGGATCTTGCGGCGCATCGCTACGTTGCCGAAAGATTGCGTGATCTCAGCGAGCTCGCCGGCGACCTTGCCCTGCACGATACATCCACACGAGTCGCTCATCTGCTCCTTCGCCATTTCGATGCGAAGGGTCACAATCTGCTCCGTGACCTGCCGCAGAGGGAGCTGGCCTCGATGATCGGTTCGGTCCGCATCGTGGTGAGTCGCGCGCTGGCGCAATTGCGCCGGCAGGGCGTGGTCGAGCTGCGCGATGGCACGATCCGCGTGGTGGATCTGAAGCGCCTGCTGGCCCATGCGGAGGTCGAATTGGCGAGCAGACGCGCGACGAGCCGAGCGCCAAAGGCCGACAGACGTTAGGGTCGACTCGAGAACGAGCGAATTGGGGTCCTGCGTGTAACTTAAGTTACACCTGAGATTTCCCCGGGACGCTACACTGCGGCGTCAGCTCGGATAGTCGCATGCCGCCTCCGCATCTCATCGAGAGCGCACTCGAGTCTGTGCCCGACGCGACCGTCACCGGCGAGCCTCGGATTGGACACGGGAATCCGGCGATCCCGATCCGCATCATGCTCGTCGAACATGACCTCAGCGTGCGCAAGGCGACCTGTTTGCTGCTCAAATCGGCCGGACACGAGGTGATCACGGCAGAATCGCGCGCGGACGCCCTGTTCCGGCTCGCGCAGCATCCGCGCCTCGATCTGCTCATGACGGACTTTCATCTCGGTGACGGTACTGGGGTGGAAGTCATCGCGCTCGCCAGGGAGCGGATGGGAAGCGGTCTGCCGGCGATTCTCCTGACGGGCGATACGTCCGCGCACGTACAGGACATGGCGGGCGATGAGCGCTTGCGCATCGTAAGCCAGCCTCTTCGGGCAGAGCGTCTGTTTGCGCTGATCGAAGAGCTCGTCAGGCCTTAGCCCCCGCTCCGGCGAGCTACGCACAGGTACGTATTTTCCCTGGGAATCGGCTGATCTACGGTGGTCGCATCGACCTCAACGGGGAAGTGCACATCGTGATTTCCACATCAAAGAACAGATCTACATCGCTCGTGCGAGCGCCCACCGTCGACCCCATCCGCGTCTTTCGCCTGATAATTCTCGCGGCACTGGTATTGGCGTCGACCCGGGCGCTGGCCGCGACCTCGCAGTGCGAGGCGCATTCCGCAAGAGATCACCAGACCCTGCTCGCGTGGAGGCTTGCGAATTGGGAGCCTCTGGACGATCGGACTGTGTTGATCTGGACGAAACACTCCTCGCGCGCTAGCCTCGTGAAGCTCGCGCGGCCTCTGGATGGCCTGACTTCGGCCGAGATCATCTCCCTCATCGACAGGGACGGGGATGGGACGATCAGCCCCTGCGGGCACGATGCTGTCACGATCGGCTATGCCGAGAGCGATGCGGTGCGGATCGTTTCGATCAGGCTGCTTTCCGAGAGGCGGACGGTGGCGCTCGATGAAGGCGAGGAGCTTTCGCGGCTCGCGTTGAGCCACGTCTGATCCCGTTCCCAGCGGCGGCAGCGTCAGGAACCGATGCTGAAAGCTTGCGTTGCAATGCATTCACGCGAGACAGGTGCCGACGCGTGCGGCCAACTACCTGGCCGTGGGTCAGACCTATCTTTACGACAATCCGCTGCTGCGCGAGCCGCTCGCGCCGGGGCACATCAAACCGCGCCTGGGGCACGACGCCGGACCAGAACTTTGTTTATGCGCATCTGAGCCGCGTCAGTCGCAAGTGCGATCTCGACGTGTTCTACATCGCCGGTCCCGGCCACGGCGGTCCGGCGCTGGGCGCCAACACCTATCTCGAAGGGACCTACAGCGAGCGCGACCCTGAGGTGTCGATGGCTGAGGCGGGGTTGAAGCGCCGCTTTACCCAGGCCCTGCGCCTGTTGCAGGCGGGAGTCGCGCAGGAGGCGAGGGAGGAGAGCTCGCCGGCATTCGCGCACTCACACGTGTGGGAGCGTAGCGGTCAGTAATCCCGGAGTCTCACAGCGGAGCGGACCGAGGCCATCACGCGCCGTATGTAGTTTCCCGTATTTCGTCTGGGCTTCGGCAGCTGCAGCATCCGGGTGTGTGCGGGAGGTGTGCGACTAGCACGAGTAGTTTCGGGGAGCAGTCCTATGAGAGCTGATATCGATATCGAGCGCGATGTGAAGGCCGAGCTCAAATGGTCGCCCGAAGTGAATGAGACCGATATCGCCGTCAACCTGACCAATGGCGTCGTGGCGCTGATCGGCTATGTCGGCACTAACGTCGAGAAGTACCGCGCGGAGGCAGCGGTCAAGCGGGTCTCCGGCGTGCGCGGTGTGGCGAACGACCTCAGCGTGCGGCCGCCGATTGGCGGGCCGCCGCCTGATCCGCAGATCGCGCGCGAGGCGGTCGCTTCCCTCAGAGCCGACTTGCCGCTCGTGTGGCAGAACATCAAGGTGCTGGTAAAGCAGGGTCACGTCGGGCTGGAAGGCACTGTGGAATGGCACTATGAGCGCGGGCGCGCGGAGACCGCCGTCCATCGTGTGCGCGTGATGGCGAGATCACTCTGCGAGGAGAGGTGCGCTCCTGGGCGGAGCACGATCAGGCCCAGCAGACCGCGTGGTCGGCACCGGGGGTGCTCAGCGTCAAGAACGAGCTGACCTTTCGCACCTGAGCCGCGGATACGTAGAACCTCGGATGGTGTGCCTGAGCCGATGGCAAATAATGCGCAGCGATGAAGCTCGAGATCCGCTGTGGTCCTTGGTCCGGTATCCGCATCGTATGCGGCCTGACGCTGCTCCTCATTGGATTGTCGTCTTGCGCGGGGACCAAACTTCCTGATCCGACCTCCAGGCCGTCGCTGTCGCGGAATATTCCGGCAGGTTGCAGCGAATTGTCCGGAGAATCTCTCACTTCCGCCGCGCTTGTCCTGGCGGCGCGCGAGACCTGGAGCGCCCGCTTTCGGCGCAGCGATCACGGCGCAAAGCGAGCACTTCAAAACCTCTACGCTTCCGCCGTTGGGCCCCTGTGGTTGACTCATGGCCGTCCGACGCGGGAAGCGCTCGCGATCCTGGAAGTGTTGCAGGAGGCCGGCGCGTACGGGCTCGAGCCTGCGGACTACGACGCGACTCGCCTCTCGACACTTGCCACCGCCATGGTGGCAAGCCATCCGTCGGGCATCGGCGGGACTCTTTACCGAGTGGCCGATCCGGCATGCGGCGACCTCGGCGAGGCACAATTCGATCTGGACCTCTCGGCTGCGGCGATCGCGCTCGTCTCGGACCTGCATTACGGTAGGATCGATCCGCGTGCCGCGGGTTTCGAGCTCGGCGCGCCGCGACCCGATGACTTGGATCTCGCCAACGCGGTGAGGTCGCTTGCGACGTCCGACAATGCCACGCGTGCACTCGCCAGCTTCGAGCCGCAATTCGAGCACTATCGGCTGCTCGAGCAGGCGCTGGTACATTACCGGAAGCTTGCAGCCGCAAGCCCGACGGATGCGATGCTCGCCAGCCGCGTCCGCAAGGTCGATCTCACCCTGGAGCGCTGGCGCTGGTTGCCCCCGTTTCAGACTCCTCCGATCATCGTGAATATCCCGGAGTTCCGCCTCTTCGCGTTCAAGCAGACCGCGGATCGCGCGGCCGACATCCTGCAAATGGACGTGATCGTCGGTCGCACGTTTCCCCGGACCCGCACGCCGGTCTTCGCGGCCGACATGAAGTCCGTCATCTTCCGGCCGTATTGGTATGTCCCACGCAGCATCATCATGAGGGAGATGCTGCCGAAGATCCGGGCGAATCCGGTCTATCTCACAGCGCAGCATCTCGAGATCGTGAGCGTCGGGCCGGGAGCCGCGGTGTTGCCCGTGACGCGAGACACCATAGCCGCGCTCGCGGCCGGCACGGCGCGGCTGCGCCAGCAGCCGGGTCCCGACAATGCGCTGGGGCTCATCAAGTTCGATCTGCCGAACTTTCACGATGTCTACCTGCATTCGACGCCGGCGCAACAGCTCTTCCTTAGGTCGCGCCGCGCGTTCAGCCACGGCTGCATCCGGGTGAGCGATCCGGTCGCGCTCGCCGCCTATGTGTTGCGTGATACGCCGGGTGACTGGACACCCGCCAAGATCGAGGCGGCCATGCGTGGGACCGAGACGCGCCGCGTGGCGCTCGCGAAGCCGATCCGGGTGATGATTCTCTACGGCACCGTGCTCGCCAAGGAGGGCGGCGAGGTGCTCTTCTTCGATGACCTTTACGGCCAGGACCGGCGGCTATCGCGGCGGCTCGGGCTCGCTCCCGTCGAGCGTGCTACAGCCGTCTTGACCGCGAAATAGCGCAGAGTCACGTGCCTCTCCATCCAGCCTGGCAGGATATCGCCCTTCGCCTGTTCTTGACGCTCCTCGCCGCGGCAGTCATCGGGCTCAACCGCGGGGCGCGCGGTCATGCGGCTGGCTTGAGAACGACCATCCTCGTGAGCGTTGCCGCTTGTGTCGCGATGATCCAGGCCAACATTCTGCTGCCGATCGGTGGCAAAACTGCCGCCTCGTTCGGGGTGATGGACCTGATGCGACTGCCGCTCGGAATCCTCACCGGCGTCGGCTTCATCGGTGCAGGCACCATTCTACGGCGGGGAGACCTGGTTACCGGCGTGACGACCGCGGCGACGCTGTGGGTCGTAACCGTGATCGGGCTCTGCTTCGGCGGCGGTCAGCTGGCTCTGGGCGGCAGCGCCACCGTCATCACGGTGCTGACTCTATGGGCACTCGTGGCGCTCGATCTTCGCATCCCGCGGGACCACCATGCGCTGCTCGTCATCAGAGCCGACCTTGCCTCCTTCTCCAACGACCGGCTCGCCGAGCTGATCGCACCTCTCGGTTGCAAGGCCGTATTGCGCAAGCAGACCGTTTCCGAGCGCTCCCGGGAGGTACGGTACTGGTTCGAGATCGCGTGGCGGCAGGCCGAAGCCGCAGGCCCGCCGCTCGAGCTTTTGCGGCTGCTGAACGAGCGATTCACTGTCTTATCTTTCGAGCTCACGTCCGAGAGCCACGTCTGACGGGGCCACGCGTCACCAAAAGCGCACGCGGCCGGTGTCCAGGTGCACAAAGTCGGATTT
>JBOIAB010000043.1:0-3540 GCA_050738635.1 Steroidobacteraceae bacterium | reverse complement strand
CTCTGAAGCCTGCCAGACTTGAGGGCAAGCACGGCGCCGACGGCAACTTGGCAGTTCTGCATCGGCGCCGTGCCCCACACCGTGCTGGGCACGAATGCAGGGTCAGCATCCCGCCGAATGTGGCGTTCGTCTACGGCGCATCTGCGACCCGGGACAGTCCGAACCGGTCTCGGGCCGGCTGTTTCTGTGTTTGGGCTGCCGCAGCCAGGTGGTGATCTGTCGCTGCTGCGACCGCGGCCAGGTCTATTGCAGCGGCGACTGCTCGCGGCGGGCGCGCTGGCAGTCCCTGCGAGCAGCCGCCCAACGCTATCAGGCGAGCCTTCCCGGCCGGCGGACCCATGCCCTCCGGATGGGCCGTTATCGCGCCCGGCAAGAAATAGTGACGCATCATGGTTCACCCCCGCCGCCGGCGGATGATTTGCTGCCGGCCGGCGCGATAGCGGCCACGAGCGACGAAGGTTCTCCGACTGAGCGGCCCCGGCGATCGGCTTCGCACTGCCATTGGTGCGGTCGGGCCTGCTTGCCGCAGCTTCGTCAGGGGTTCCTGCGTCGGCGTGATCGTCGTCGCGGCGATGTTGAACGCGTTCGGAGGGAGTGCAAACCGCCATGGTGACGCCGACGGCGATCGAGGCGCAGATCCTGCGCTATTACCACGCCGAGAAATGGAGGGTTGGCACCATCGCCACCCAGCTGCACGTGCATTACACCGTGGTGCAGCGGGTGCTGGCGCAGGCGGGTCTGCCGCGGCTCGGGCCACCGCCGCGGCCGTCGCAGATCGATGCCTACCTGCCGTTCGTACTCCAGACGTTGGAGAAGTTCCCAACCCTGACGGCCGCCCGCCTGCATGCGATGGTCCGCGAGCGTGGCTATCACGGCGGCCCTGATCACTTTCGCCACCTGATCGCCTGCCACCGGCCGCGGCCGAAAGCCGAAGCCTATCTGCGGCTGCGCAGCTTGCCCGGTGAACAGGCACAAGTTGACTGGGCCCACTTCGGCCATCTGGAAATCGGCCGCGCACGGCGCCCGTTGATGGCGTTCGTCATGGTGCTGAGCCACTCGCGGCAAATCTTCCTGCGCTTCTTTGCCGACGCCCGAATGGAGAACTTTCTGCGCGGCCACGTCGGCGCCTTCACCGCATGGCATGGCGTTCCTCGTGTGCTTCTCTATGATAATCTAAAGAGTGCCGTGTTGGAACGACACGGCGATGCAATCCGATTCCATCCGACACTGCTGGATTTTGCCGGCCACTACCGCTACGAACCGCGCCCGGTCGCGGTGGCGCGCGGCAACGAAAAAGGCCGCGTGGAGCGAGCCATAAGATACGTACGAGACTCGTTCTTTGCCGCCCGCAGCTTCACCGGCATCGACGACCTCAACACGCAGGCCGAAGTCTGGTGCAACCGCCAGGCCGCCGACCGACGCTGCCCCGACGAGCCGGCCCGCACGGTGCGCGAGGTGTTCACCGACGAAACCGCGCGCCTGCTGCCGCTGCCGGACAATCCCGCGCCGCTGCTGGAACGCGTCGAGGTCAAAGTCGGCAAGACGCCTTATATCCGCTTCGACCTGAATGATTATACCGTGCCGCATACCCATGTGCGGCGGACGTTGACGGTACTGGCCGACACGCACGAGGTCCGCATCGTCGACGGTGTGCATGTGCTGGCCTGTCATCCCCGCAGCTACGACAAGGGCGCGCAGATCGAGCGCCCGGCTCATATCCAGGCCCTGGCGGACCGCAAGCATGCCGCCCGCCAGCATCGAGCCACCAATCGCCTCGTGCAGGCCGCACCTGCCACCAAGGACCTGCTGATCCGCGCCGCCGAACGCGGCGCCAACCTCGGCGCCATCACTGTTGGCCTGCAACGGCTGCTCGAACGTTATGGCGCTGCCGAGTTGCAGGCTGCCATCCCGGAAGCCCTGGCGCGCGGCGTACCGCACCCAAATGCGGTGCGTTTGGCGCTGGAACGTCGCCGCGAACAGCGCGGCGAAGCGCCGCCGACCGCCATCACCATGCCTGCCCATGTGCAGGCGCGCGATGTGCCCCTGCCGCCACACGACCTTGAAACCTATGACAGGCTCAAGGACCTGGCCGATGAGTGAGCCAGACAGTCTGCGCGACCGGGCCTGCGCACTGCACCTACATGGCCTGCTCTCGCACTGGAGCGAGGTGGCAACCCAGCCCTGGCTCGCATCACTGATCAACTGGGAAGAGCGCGAACGTGCCCGCCGCAGCCTGGAGCGGCGGCTGCAGGAGGCGCATATCGGTCGCTTCAAGCAGCTCTGCGACTTCGACTGGAACTGGCCGAAGCGCTGCGACCGCGCCGCCATCGAGACGCTGATGACGCTCGACTTTCTCAAGGACGCCACCAACGTGGTCCTGGTCGGTCAAAACGGCACCGGCAAAACCATGCTGGCGCAGAACATCCCCTCGTCTGGCATTCCACGCGCAGGGCGCGTGGAACCTTGGCCAGCCTCGCCCATCAGGCGCTGATCGCCGGTCAGACCGCGCTGTTCACCACCGCTGGACACCTGCTCGGGGACCTGGCAGCCCTGGACAGCGATTCCGCGCTGCGCCGCCGTTTGCATCACTATGCCCGCCCCCAACTCCTTGCCATTGATGAAGTTGGGTATCTCTCCTACTCCAACCGCCATGCCGACCTGATGTTCGAGCTGGTCTCACGGCGCTACCAGAATAAGAGCACGCTGATCACCACCAACCGCTCCTTCACCGAGTGGAAGGAGGTCTTCCCCAACGCTGCCTGCGTGGTCTCCCTGGTCGATCGCCTGGTCCACCGTGCCGAGATCATCGTCATCGAAGGCGAATCCTACCGCGCCAAGGAAGCGCGCGAACGCAACGAACAGCGCGCCCGCCAGCGCCGCGGCGCGAAATCATGAGCAAGCCCGCCAGGCTACGATCATCGATACCCGCGCATCTGCGGCCGATCACCCTCGACATCCCCGCGATCTGGACCCCCGAGCAGGCCCCTCGCTGTGCTCGACCTGCTCGATGATCTGCGCCAAGCGATCTGGACCCGTTATGGCGGCCAGGCACAGCCTCTCCTTCAGAACTTTCAGGAACACGCTACCAGCCGTGACGGTGATGGCCCTTGCGACGATCCGTCGTTCTGAACCCCTCCGCGCCACTTATACGGCGCCGGATCGGCCCTCTCGCCTCGCTAGCCGAAAGTCAAACCGACACTGTGACGACGCGGGCACTGTCGCCGGTCGATCTTCTCGCCCGCACCCGCCTGCCGGACGCCCAACCCAATCTCGCCTCCGCCGGACGCCCAGACTGGCGCCATAGCCCTCTCACTCGTCCTATCATCATAAAGCCGCGCCATTTATCCGCGGATTGTTGCCGCCGCCAACAACGTGAAGGATTTGTGGATCCGCACGATCGCCGAGACGTTGGTAGCCTGAAACCATCCGGCCAGATCCGCGATCGTTTCGAGGTCGAAGGCGCCATGTTCGTGGTCGATCATGCAGTAGTCGAGTGCTGCCCAGGAGTCGAAATCCTCGGGGAATCCGCGTCGCATGGCC
>JBOIAB010000042.1:0-16924 GCA_050738635.1 Steroidobacteraceae bacterium | reverse complement strand
CGCGGCGGCCAGCCGGCCCCGCTTGGCGAGTGCTCTGTCAGATTTCGTCCGGCGGGTGCAGATCCCGTTTTTCAACACACAGATGGGCAAGGGCTCGGTCGCCGGCGGCTCCGGACTCTACATGGGTACCGCGGCGCTTTCCGCGCGCGACTACATTCACCAGGCGATCGACCGTGCCGACCTCATCGTCTCGATCGGCCACGACACCGTGGAGAAGCCGCCGTTCCTCATGGGGCCGGGCGGCCCCACCGTGTTGCACGTTGGCTATCTGCCGGCAACGGTCGAGGAAGTGTATTTCCCGCACGCGGAGCTCATCGGCGACATCGGACCGAGCCTGGCGCTGCTCGCGGACCGGCTGGAGGGCAAGTTGCCGCAGGCCGGCGCGCTGCTGCCGCTGCGTGAGCGCATTCTGGCGCGCATCGGCGAGCGCGCCACCGAAGGCCGTTTTCCGCTCACCCCGCAGCGCATCGTGCACGATGTCCGTCAGGTGATGCCGGAGGATGGCATCGTGTGTCTCGACAACGGGATGTACAAGATCTGGTTCGCGCGCAATTATCGCACGCGCATCGCCAACACTTTGCTCCTCGACAACGCGCTCGCGACGATGGGGGCGGGACTGCCTTCGGCGATGATGGCGGCGATGCTGCATCCCGAGCGGCGCGTGCTGGCCGTGTGCGGTGACGGCGGGTTCATGATGAGCTCGCAGGAGCTCGAGACGGCGGTGCGTCTCAAGCTGAATCTCGTCGTCCTCATCCTGCAGGACAACGCCTACGGCATGATCCGCTGGAAACAGGCGGCGGATGGCTTTGCCGATTTCGGCATGACGTTCGGCAACCCTGACTTCGTCACCTACGCCGAGGCCTATGGGATGAAGGGTGCGCGGGTCGAGAGCGCCGACGGCCTGGTGCCGGCGCTGGAGGCTGCCTTCGCGGCGGGCGGGATGCATCTGGTGGCGGTGCCGGTGGATTACTCCGAAAACATGCGCGTGCTGGTCGAGGAGCTGGCGAGCGTCCGCGAATAGACGGCTGGACGGCTGCCTCACTGGCGGGTATTGCACGAATACTCTGAATAGAATAATCTGAATGGGTCATTCGGAATGGAGTCGTGCGATGAAGACCCGCGAAGTCCCCGTTCTCATCGTCGGCAGCGGCCTTTCGGGGCTCACCGCGGCGGTGATGCTTTCCTGGCGTGGCGTACCGGCGCTGCTGGTGGAGCGCCACGCCGGGACCCTGCAAAACCCGCGCGCCCGCGGCGTCAACCTGCGCAGCATGGAGCTGCTGCGGGTGGCGGGCCTCGAGCCAGACCTGGTCGCGGCAGGGGGCCATTCGTTCGAGGACTTCACGATCCACATTGCCGAAACGGTGACGGGGCGCGAGCTGCAGACGCTGGTGCCTCGCGGCGCGGCGCGCCCTGGCGGCGAATTCGATGTGACCGGATTGACTCCCGCCCGTCCCAGCATGGCGGGCCAGAACCGGGTCGAGCCGATCCTTCGCCGCCACGCGGAGAGTCTGGGGGCGGAGCTGCGTTACGCGACGGAGCTCGTCTCAGTGGAGCAGGACGCGCAGGGCGTGACCGCGCGCATACGCGATCTGACGAGTAGCGAGGAGCAGCTCGTGCGGGCCCAATATCTCATCGCCGCCGACGGTCATCGCAGCCGGGTTCGCGCATGGCTCGGGATCGGCACGCATGGCTACGGCACTCTGTCGCACAACGTCGCCGTCGTGTTCGAAGGCAACATCGAGGCGCTCATCGGAGAGCGGCGGTTCGCGCTCTACTACCTGCAGAATCCACGCTTCACCGGTGTGTTCGTCAACGCGGACGAGCCGCGCATCGCGGTCGCCGCGATGGAGTACGACCCGAGCCGCGAGTCGCCGCGCGATTTCGATCACGCCCGGGCGCTGCGCATTGTGCGCGATGTGCTCGGCGTGCCGGATTTCGACGCCAAGGTGCTGGAGGTTCAGACATTCGAGTTCGCCTCCCAGGTGGCGGACGAGGTGGCCCGCGGCCGCGTATTCATTATCGGCGATGCGGCCCACACGATGCCGCCGACCGGCGGGCTCGGTGGGCAGACGGCGATGCAGGACGGCTATGATATTGCGTGGAAGCTGGCGATGGTGCTGCAGGGTGACGCCGGGCCCGCGCTGCTCGATACCTACGCCGCGGAGCGCAAACCCGTTGCGGAAATGACCGTCGCCCGGCAGCTCGCCAACTACGTCGAGCGCTTGCGCCCGGATCGCGCCGAAGTGGCGCGCCACGTGTTGGAATCGTCCGGTCCGCTACCCGACTACATGAGCGTCGCATTCGGTTATCGCTACCGCTCTGCCGCCATACTGACGGAGAGCCCGGATGATGGCGCGCCCGCTGAGAGTCCGTCGGCGCCGAGCGGGCGACCCGGCACACGCGCGCCGCACGTGGTATTCGTGCATCGTGGAGCACGGCTCTCCTCCCTCGATCTGATAGGGCGCGATTTCGTGTTCCTCTGCGGCCCGGGAGCGAGCGGCTGGGCGCAGGCGGGTAAGGCGGTCGCGTGGTCGACATCGGCGCCGCTCACGCTGTATCGGGTCGGTGCCGATCTGATCGATCCGGAGAAGCGCTGGCAGACCAGCTTTGGAGTCGGCGACTCCGGCGCGGTGCTGCTGCGTCCCGACGGATTCATCGCGTGGCGCTCACAGGGCGCTGCGAATTCGCCCGTCGACGCACTCGCTGAGGTCCTGGCCCGCGTGTTGTGTCGAACACGGGAAAGCATGCGGCGGTCGGCCGGCCGCCGAGGCGCCGCGCAAGGCGCCGCCGCGTGAGCAAGCGCAAGGTCTCGAACCCTCTGGCGCTGGCGGTGCTCGCCTGTCTCTACGAGCGGCCCATGCACCCGTACGAGATGGCGAGCACCATGCGTGAGCGGCACAAGGACGAGAGCATCAAGCTCAACTACGGCTCGCTGTATGCGATCGTGGAATCGCTGAAGAAGCACGAGCTGATCGCGGAGCAGGACACGGAACGGGCAGGCAACCGGCCGGAGCGTACCGTTTACAGGATCACCGACGCCGGGCGCCTGGAGCTCATCGATTGGCTGAGCGAGCTCCTCAGCCGTCCGGCCAAGGAGTACACCCGCTTCGAGGCCGGGCTGTCGCTGCTGCCGGTGTTGCCGCCGGAGGATGTGCTGGCGCTCCTCGAGCAGCGTTGCCAGGCACTCGAGCTGCGTGCGGCGCAGGCGCACTCGCTGCGCGAGCTCTTCGCCAAGCGCAACTTCCCCCGTCTCTTCACCATCGAGAGCGAGTACCGATGGGCGCTCGAAGCGGTGGAGCTCGAATGGACGCTGCGGCTGATCGCCGAGATCAAGTCAGGGGCGCTCGATGGCCTCGAGCTCTGGCGGAGTTTCCACCGGCGCGAGCCGCGATGAGCGCTATTCCTTCGACTTGAGGCTGGCCTCGTTGGCCTCGACGAAGGACTTGATCTCGTCGGCCATGGCGAGGAGCCGCAGCCACTGCTCCTTGTAGAGGGTCACCGGGAAGCGGCCCATGCCGTACACCGAGAGGGCGCCTTTCTCGCTCACCTTCATTGCCAGTTTGCCGCGGCCCGCTTTCTTCAAGCGCTCATTCTCGGCTCGCAGCCGTTCCAGCTCGTTTTGCAGATCTTCAGTCACGGCGGCTCCCGGCAGATGGATGGCGGAGCGGATTATATAGTCGGGGCGAGCCCGAAGCGTCTCCAGCCGATAGACTACGCGTAAGTGGCACACCTGCCGTTCCAGACGGGGGCGATAGACCGTGGCGAGTCCTAGTGGCCTTTCGGCCTGCATCATCACTTACAACGAAGCGGACCGCATCGAGGCGTGCGTGCGCTCGGTCAGTTTCTGCGATGAAGTGATCGTCGTGGATTCTCACTCGACCGATGCGACGCGGGAGCTGGCGGCCACGCTCGGGGCGCGTATCATCGAGCGTGATTGGCCAGGTTATCGCTCGCAGAAGGAGTTCGCGGTGGATGCGGCCAGCAACGACTGGGTGCTGTGCCTCGATGCCGACGAGCGGGTGACCGATGCGCTGCGGCAGGAAATCGAACGTCTGCGCGCGGGCGGCTTCGGGGGCTACGCCGGCTGGTCGGTGCCGCGCATCAGCGAGTATTTCGGCCGCTTCCTGCGGCACGGCAACGCCTATCCGGACCGTCTGATCCGGCTGTTCGACCGGCGCCGCGGCGGCTGGATCGGCCGCGAGATCCACGAGAACACCCAAGTGGAGGGCCCGGTGGCCCGGCTGCAGGGACACCTCGAGCATTACCCCTACCGCACCCTCGCGGAGCATCACAACAAGATGCAGCGCTACGCCGAGCTCATGGGCCGGGCGCTCCACGCGAGCGGCAAGCGGTGCGGCTTCGGCAAGGTGCTCTTCAACCCGCAGTGGCGCTTCTTCCGCGGCTACGTGCTCAGGCTAGGCTTTCTCGACGGCTGGCGCGGGCTGGTGTTCGCGCTCGTGGAATCGAGCTACGTGCGCCGCAAATACCTGGACCTCTACATCCTCGGCCGCGGACGCGAGTAAAATGCGTCGTCGATTCGCATCGCTACCGATAGGGAGCCACACATGGCCTTTACGATCACGGTGAATGGCAGACAGCGTGCCGTCGAGGCGGAAGCGGATACGCCTCTGCTCTGGGTGCTGCGCGACGAGCTCGATCTCAAGGGCACCAAATTCGGCTGTGGCATGTCTTTCTGCGGCGCCTGCACGGTGCATCTCGATGGCGTACCGACGCGTTCGTGCATCACTGCGCTGTCGCGGGTCGGAAACGCATCCGTGGTCACGCTCGAGGGCATCGGCGATACGGAGGTTGGGCAGCGGGTGACGGCTGCATGGCTGGCGCTCGATGTGATGCAGTGCGGCTACTGCCAGTCGGGGCAGGTCATGGCGGCGACCGCGCTGCTGGCGAGAACCCCCAAGCCCACCGATCGGGACATCGATGAGGCGATGAGCGGCAATCTCTGCCGCTGCGCTACCTACACCCGCATCCGCGCCGCCATCAAGCAGGCGGCGGGGCTGCCCACGGACGATAGCAGGGGGGTGTGACATGGCGACGCGACGTGCCTTCCTGACAACCGGTCTGGCAGCAGGCGGCGGCCTGCTTCTGACACTCAACCTGCCGCGCGTCGCGAACGCGAATGAACCGATCACGGTAGGATCGGGTGTCGGGGGGGCGGAGCTGAACCCCTTCATCAGCATTGCATCGGACGGCATCGTCACTATCGTCGCCAAGAATCCCGAGATCGGTCAGGGCATGAAGACGACTCTGCCCATGCTGATTGCGGAGGAGCTCGATGCGGACTGGTCGCGGGTGCGTACCGAGCAGGCGCTGTTGAATCCGATCTACGGCGAGCAGTTTGCCGGCGGTAGCATGGCGACGCCGCTCAACTGGGAACCGATGCGTCGCGTCGGCGCCGCCGGCCGGCAAATGCTCATTCGCGCAGCGGCGCAGACCTGGGAGGTCCCCGCGGGTGAGTGCGATGCGAGCCAGGGGATCGTGCGGCATCGGCCGAGCGGGCGAACCCTGGCGTACGGGGCGCTGGCCGCCAGAGCGGCGATGCTGCCCGCGCCGGACCTGAGCTCCGTGCCGCTGAAGGATCCGAAGGATTATCGGATCATCGGCAAATTCACCGGCGGAGTCGATAGCCCGCTCGTGCTCGCGGGCAAACCGCTGTTCGGCATCGACATGGTGCTGCCCCGCATGGCATACGCCACCTATGAGAAGGCGCCGGTGTTCGGTGCCCGTGTGGTGAGCGCCAATATCGAGGCGGTGAAAGCACTGCCGGGAGTGCGCGCTGCCTTCATCGTGCACGGCGCGGATCCGCAAGCCGTCTTCGATCTGGGGCTGGTCGATGGTGTCGCCATCGTCGCCGACAGCTGGTGGCAGGCGCAGAAGGCGCTCGCCAGGCTGCACGTCGTTTGGGACCGGCAGTCCGCTCCCGGCCAGAGTACAGTCGAGTTCGAACGGCAGGCGGAGCATCTTTCGCGGCAAGTGCCGCAGTCGGTCGTGCGTCGCGACGGTGACGTAGATGTTGCGCTCTCTCATGCGCACAGGCTGGTGGAAGCCGAGTACGCCTATCCATTCATCGCGCATGCCGATCTCGAGCCGCAGAACTGCACCGCGCATTGCAAACGCGACGGCAGCGTCGAAATCTGGGCCCCAACACAGAACCCCGCTCCGGGTCGGGCGCTGGTAGCGAGCACGCTGGGAATCAGCGAGAGCAGGGTGACGGTGCACATGACCCGTGTGGGCGGCGGGTTCGGACGACGGCTGAAGAATGACTTCATGGTTGAGGCCGCCATGATCTCGAAGCTGGCCGGGCGGCCGGTGAAGCTGCTGTGGAACCGGCGTCAGGACATCCAACACGACGCCTATCGACCCGCGGGCTTTCACTATTTCAAGGCCGCGCTCACCGCTGACGGCCGGTTGGACGGCTTTCGCGATCATTTCGTGACTTTCGGTCAGGGGGATCAGGTCGCGTCGGCGGCCGATCTGCCGGCTGAGCATTTTCCGGCCGGTTTCGTCCCGAACCTGTTGCTCGCGCAATCGCTGATCGAGCTCGGTATTCCCACCGGCCCGTTGCGCAATCCGGGCGGCAATGCACTGGCATTCGCCTTCGAGTCCTTCACCGATGAGATGGCGCATGCTGCCAGGCGCGATCCGCTCGACTTCCGGCTGGATCTCTACGGCCGCGCGCGGGTGATTGCGATGCCGGGACGGAAGGGTCGGCCACAGCCCCCCTTCGATACCTCGCGCGTTCGCGGGGTCCTGGAGCTCGTCGCGGAGAAGTCAGGATGGCGCAGGCGCCACGAGCTGCCACGCGGATCCGGCATGGGCCTCGCCTTCTACTACAGCCACTACGGCTACTTCGCCGAGGTCGTCAAGGCGAGCGTCGACTCCGACGGCACACCGAGGGTACACAAGGTCTGGGCGGCCGGGGATGTCGGCCGGCAGATCATCAATCCCGCCGGCGCCTACAACCAGGCGCAGGGCGCGATTCTCGACGGGCTGGGCTCGGCGCTTCACCAGGCGATCACGCTGCAGGGCGGCAGGGTGGTGCAGGAGAATTTCAACACCTTCGGTCTGTTGCGGATGCGTGAGGCGCCGCCGGTTGAGGTACATTTCCGCATCACCGACAACCCGCCGACGGGCCTCGGCGAGCCGCCGCTGCCGCCGGTGCTGCCGGCGCTGTGCAACGCGCTGTATGCAGCGACCGGCAGACGGATCCGCAAGCTGCCGGTCGATCCCGCGCAGCTGCGTAGGGCGTAGTCAGGTCGCTTCCGCGAATGCCTTGAGCCTGCCGAGGGCGGCCTCCCATTGTCGGCCGATCACCTCCAGCGTCCGCTTCGCCTCCTCGATGCGCGTGGGATCGAGCTGCCAGAGCCGCTCGCGGCCGGACTTCATACCGCGTGCGACACCTGCATCCGCCAGCACCTGCAGGTGCTTGGTCACCGCCTGACGGCTGATGTTGGTGTTCGCCGTGAGTTGCGCGATGGAGAGAGCTCCGCCCGCGCAGAGCGCGGCCACGAGCTTCAGCCGGGTGGTTTCGCCGAGCGCCGCGAAAACGCGCGCCATACTCGGGGGTTTAGCCGGCGACATGGCGCGAGATGTTTTCCATTTGAATGCTCCACCCGCGACCATTCATTCTGAAGGCTTCCAGGCGGCGTTCCGGCGGCACTTTGTCGAAGCCCGATTCCACCACCGTCAGCAAGGTCGCATTGCCGGGAGCGTCTGCCAGCGTGAAGGTCACGAGGGTAGGCTCTTCTTTCGTGTAATCGATCTTGGGATCGATCGCATAGGGATGCCAGCGGAAGGAGAGCAGCTTCGCCGGCTCGATACGCTCGATGCTGACTTCCCAGATGATGTGCTCGTAGCCGGCCACAGTGAGCGGACCACGGACGAGCTGCCCGGGCGAGAAGGTCTGGCCCGTGAGATTGACGCCGAACCAGGTGCCGAATTCCTCGGCATTGGAGAGAGCGCGCCAGACGCGCTCCCGCATCGCCTTGACGACGACGCTGCGCTCGATGCGATCGGTATCGGTGGCCGGGCTCATAGGGCTCTCTCCTGCGTGCAACCTAATGGTTGCGTATTTGCATTATGAGCCCTTTCGGCAGAAATGCAACTCTAAGGTTGCGTAAAGCTGGAGCGTTAGGGCGTGCGCGGCGGCGCGAGCGCGGGCGACACGTGTGCTCCATCGCTCGTGAGCGTGAGTACCACGGTGTAGCCGCTGCTCGCGAGACAAAAGCTCAACCGGCGCTTGGGCGGGAAAGTGGTCAACCAAAGGGGCAGATAGCTCACGTTGGCGGCGTGGAAGGTCGCGCGGATCCAACGCGCAACATCCAGGTCCGGATGCCGGGTCAGCCCGGCGATGATGCGCATGATCCTGGCATAGTCACCGGGCTTGCCGACTCTGAGGCGGTCGAGTGCGCCCGGAGCGTTCAGGTCGTCCGCGGTTCGGCAAGTCAGGTTGGCTTGTCCCGCGGCGGAGCCAGAGGTCAGCATGGCATCGGAAAGGTAGTCGTTGCGGGGGGAGCTGCGGAAGTTGGGCGGCGGCGCTTCTCGCGTGACCGCCATGCGCGTCTCGATGGTGACGGGTCGATGCCAGATGACCAGTGCTCTCGCGCCGGCTACCAGGCCGAGCGCGGCAAGCACGCTGGCTGCAATGCCGTAACTCAAGCGCCGCATTCTGGGCCGACGCGCTTGCCGTGCCGCGGCGTGCAGCAACGCACCATCAACCGCATCGTATGGCGGGTTCTCCACGGATTTTCGATAGCCGGAGCAGAGCCGCTCGATGTCCTGTTCGCTCATGTCGACCTCGTCTCCTGGCATCCCCAGGTTGCCAGCTGCGTCCGCAGGCGCGCCACCGCGTAGCGCATGCGGCTCTTGGTAGCCTCGACACTGGCGTCTGTTGCGGCGGCGATCTCCTCTAGGCTCAGATCGGCTTCCGCTTTCAATAGAAAGACCGCTCGCTGTGGTGGCGGCAACTGGTCGATCGCGGCCATCAGGGCCTTGCGTAATTCCGCGCGCGCCGCCCAGTCCTCCGGCAGCGCCGCCTCACCGTCTGCAATCTCATCCACATCGGGTGTCGAATCCGCCGTCGGGGCTGCGTGACCACGGCGTTCACGCGACCGCCAGTGATCCTGAAGCCGGCGGTGTGCAATGGAGAACAGGTATGTCGAGAACTTGGCCGCGGGTCGATAGGTTCGCGCGCCGCGTATGACGGCTAGCCACACCTCCTGAACGATCTCATTCGCTTCGTCCTGTCCCCCTGAGAGTTTCGCTACGAAGCGGCGCAGTGGGCTGCAGAAGCGGCGATACAGCTCATTGAATGCCGCCGCATCGCCCCCGCGGAATCGCTCCATTAGCTTCTGATCAGATTCGGCGGCCTCGGGATTGCGGATTTCCTCCATCTGCGCCGACCGCGGTGCATGCAGTGAGAACGTACTCAGCTCAGGCAGGATCGAAGATACCGTGGCATCCATCTGATTATCCGTTCATATGGCTCAGTGCATTAATCGCGTCCGGGGCGCAAATTGGGTTAAGTGTATGCGCATTCGCCGCTCGCGCCGGGGCCGCTCACCCCGGGCGGGCGCCTCTCGTCCCGCGGCGGCGCCTTTCGTCACCTCCGAAGTGGCAAACCGCGCGGAGGATCGCTAGCCTCCGCAGCTCCCACACGTCGAACCGCAGGAAAGGCTGGACATGCGTAGACGAGAGATTCTCAAAGGGCTGGCGGCTGCCTCACTTTTACCGGCACTGCCGTCGTCGGCGCATATCCTTCGAGCTTCCGGGGGGCGTGTCATGCGGCGCGTGCGGCCCTCGGATGCCGCCTGGCCTGCACCCGCGGAGTGGGCCGGGCTGAGAGACCGTGTGGGTGGCAATCTGCTCGAGCCGCGTGCGCTGTTCGCGGCCTGCGGGACGGCGCCCGATGGCCAGGCCTGCGTCGATATCGAGAAGGGCATCCGTAATCCCTTCTATATCGGTGACCAGCCTGCGGGAACGGAGGTGTCCGGCTGGCTGAATGCGTGGAGTCCGGCAGCCAGCGCGTATGCCGTCAAGGCGCTCCACGCCGCCGATGTGGCTGCAGCGGTGAATTTTGCGCGCGAGAAGCGCTTGCGGCTTGTGGTCAAGGGCGGTGGACACAGCTATCAGGGTACCTCTAACGCGGCGGATTCATTGCTGGTCTGGACACGTGCAATGAACCAGGTGGTCCTACACGACGCGTTTGTTCCTCAAGGCTGCCAAGGTAAAACCTCACCAGTGTCTGCAGTCACGGCGGGAGCGGGCGCGATGTGGATCGACCTCTACCACGCGGTGACTTCGGTTGCCGGGCGCTATGTGCAGGGAGGGGGTTGCACCAGCGTCGGCACAGCGGGACTGGTGCAGAGCGGTGGGTTCGGCAGCTTCTCGAAAGGCTTCGGTACAGCGGCGGCTCATCTGCTTGAGGCAGAGGTCGTCACCGCCGATGGGCAAGTCCGCACCGTCAACGCGTGCCGGGATCCGGATCTGTTCTGGGCATTGAAGGGCGGCGGCGGGGGAAGCTGGGGAGTGGTGACCCGACAGACCCTGCGCACCTTCGACCTGCCTAAATACTTCGGCGCGGCCTGGGGCACGATCAAGGCGCGGTCGGATACGGCGTTTCGCAAGCTGATCGCCCGTTTTGTGGCGCACTACGCGAGCCACCTCTTCAATCCGCACTGGGGTGAGGAGGTGCATCTGGGCAGCGACAACACGCTCACGATCGCGCCAATGGTGTGTCAGGGGCTCGACGCGGCCGAGGCCGCCGAGGACTGGCAGGCCTTCTTCACATGGGTGCGCGCGGCGGCGCAGGATTTCGACATCATCGATGAGTTGGGAACGGCGGTCATCCCTTCCCGTCACTGGTGGGATGTCAGGGGCAATTCGGAGATGATTCCCGACTGGCGGCCGGGCACGCCCGCATATCATGGCTGGTGGAAAGGCGATTGGGGGCAGGTGGGAATGCTCCTGCACGGGTATGACTCGTTGTGGCTGCCGGCGACGTTGTTGAACGCGGGACGACAGGCTGCCTTGACGGATGCTTTGTTCGCCGCCAGCCGGCACAAGAAGGTGCTTCTGCATTTCAACAAGGGCCTTGCGGGCGCCACGCCGGAGGCGATTGCTGCCGCTCGCGAGACTGCAACCAATCCCGCGGTGCTCGACGCCTTCGTGTTGGTGATCATCGCGGACGGCGAGGGGCCGGCCTATCCCGGCATGCCGCGCTCTCCCATCGACAGGGTCGCCGCGCAAAGGGACGCGGACAGCATAGCCGCGGCGGCGCAAGAGTTGCGCAAGCTGGTTCCCGATGCGGCCTCATATGTCTCGGAGAGCAACTACTTCAATCCCCGCTGGCAGGATGCCTACTGGGGCGGGAATTACCGCCGGCTGCGAGCGGTGAAGGCCAAATACGATCCGGACGGGCTCTTCTTCGGCCACAACGGTGTCGGCAGCGAGCAGTGGAGCGTGGATGGCTTCACCCGCACCGGGTGAGAGGCGCCATCGTCGGGCGAGCCAGGTCTCGGCGATTATTTACGTTATTCTGCGTAAAGAGGAGGCCAGATGATCACGATTTCCGCCTTCAAATGGGTTCCGGACCTTGCAAAAGGACAGGTGCGCGACCTCCGCGCCCGCTGGGCGCTCGAGGAGGCCGGAGCGCCGTACCGGACGCGTCTATTGCAGCAGGGTGATCAGGACAAGCCGGAATATCGCGCGCTGCAGCCCTTTGGCCAAGTCCCTATCCTCGAAGAGGACGGTCTCGTGCTCTTCGAGTCCGGAGCCATCGTGCTGCATATCGGCGAGCGCAGCGAGACGCTCCTGCCAAAGGAGGCCGCTGCGCGCGCCCGCGCGATACAGTGGCTCATCGCGGCGCTCAATTCGGTCGAGCCCTTCGTCATGAACGTCGCGCTGATCGACGTCTTCTACACCAATGAGCAATGGGCAAAACTGCGCCGGCCGGGCGCTGTGGAATTCGTTCAGCGGCGTCTGGCGGCGCTCTCGAAGTCACTGGGAGACAAGCCCTTCCTCGACGGCGAGCGATTCACGGCCGGCGATCTCGTGATGTCGACGGTGCTCCGGATCCTCAAGAATACGGACATCGTCTCCCGCGACGCGCGCCTGGCCGCGTATGTCGAACGGTGCACCGCGCGGCCTGCCTTCAAGCGCGCGCTCGAGGCGCAGCTCGGGGACTTCGAGAAGGCCGCCTGAGGGCCGCACCCCGGGGACTCCGACACCGGCGCCGGAATTGCCCCAAGTCCGGCGCCGGATCCTCCCCATACCGACGCCGGATCGTGCGCCCAAAGCGTCTTTTTGCATTTATTCGATCAGCTCGGTGCAATCGGATGATTGCACCGAGGTCATAGGTGATATTGCACCGAGCGATTGACAGCGCCAGAGGCGGGGCGTAGACGTGCCGCCGAAATGACAAAAGAGATCATTCGTACCCCTGACGCGCCTGGGTCGCCGCTCTTCAGCCAAGCCGTGAAGGTCGGTTCGAGCGTCTATGTGTCGGGCCTGGTGGGCGTTGATCCCAAGACGAGTCGGCTTGCCGGAACGACCATCCAGGAACAGACTCGACAGGCACTTCTCAATTGCGAGAGTGTCCTGCGCGCCGCCGGTGCCACCCTCGAGAACATAGTTGACGTCCACGTGTTGCTTGCCCGGCCGAGCGACTTCGCGGGGTTCAATGAGGCGTACGCGAAGTTCTTTCCGACCGACCCGCCGGCTCGTGCGGTCGGGAAGCTTGGGGTAGAGCTTCCGGACGTCCTGGTGTCGATCAAACTGACAGCGGTCCTGTAGCGCGGCTGGAGCGACCTATCGTAGGCTGGCGCGGACCCCCGCTTCCAATGCGCGAACTGCGGCCGTGACGACTGCCGATCCCGTGCGTGCCAAAAGGACGATCTGTGACTCTGGCAGTGGCGGCAGGCCCAGAGCGGGGCCTCTGTCTGGGGCGCCGCCCGATGCGAGCCGTCCCATCGGGGCGACCCCAACACCAGCTCGCGTCGCGGCAAGCAACATTGCGCAGCTGCCGCCGACGAAAGTCTCACGCCAGGACAGGCCCACGCGATCGAGTGCACGCACGGCGACGGCGCGGACGCCGCAAGCCGGCCCGCGGGTTGCCAATGGCACTGGATCATTCACCGTCAGGGCGAGGTCTTCTGCTGCGCGCCAACCGAGCGGGTCCAAGCCCAAGACCTCACCTTCCTTGCCGCGGCCTTCGCGACGCACGACGACAGCGTCCATTTCTCCGGCATCGAATTGCTCCCGGAGTTGCACCGATAGGTCTACTCGCACATCAATCGTCGCACGCGATGGCAAAGCCGCGCGAACGTGTCGGAGAACCTGCTCGAGCGCGACTCCGACAGCGTGGTCGCTCACTCCAAGACCGATCTTCACGGCGGGGCGTTCGTCCAGGTTGACCTGCGCCGACAGCAGGGGCCGCGCCCGCTCGAGGAACAGCGATCCGCGCGAGGTGAGGCGGCCGATTCCGACGGCTGGTTCATAGCCGGGAAGCGTCCGACCGAAGCCGGCCTTGCAGCCTTCTGGCTCGATATCAAGATCACCGCCGGAACCAACAGCAAGAGCGAAACGACCCGGTTCGTGCGCGTCGCGTTCGATGGCATGCGGGAACGTCTCGGACCCCTGCACGAGGAGAGCTATGTGCTGGTTCACGCAGCGGATGGTGACGCCTACGGCTATGGCGGCCGCACACAGAATGGTCGCTGGGCGGCGGCGCATCCCGGTTGATGGGGCCTGCCATCCAGGAGTTCTCACATGTCAGGACACGCATCGATCATGCGCAAGAATCTCTTGAGCGCGCCTATTTCCGGCGACAGGCGGGTGCGCCGGGTGGAGGTCAGACAAATCGAACTGCGACCGGCACAGGAAACGGGGCTGCACCTGCACCCCATACCTGTGGTGGGCTACATTGCTAGCGGAACGATTCGCTTTAGCTGGAGGGAGGGCCGCCTCTCATGCTTCCGGCCGGCAGCGCGTTTTTCGAGCCGGCCAACACGCGGGTCCTGCACTTCGACAATGCTTCCTCGCAGGAAGCGGCAACGTTCATCGCCTATTACCTGCTGGGCGACGGTAATGAGCAGCTGATCGAGATGCTCGAGTAACTGCGCTGCGGCCAGCGCTCTACCGTCTGAAGCACCGATATCAGCGATGAGGACATCCGGGCCAACAGCATGGTCGACGCATGCCTTTTCGCATTTTATCAAGACCGACTTCTATACGGCGGTTCCTCGTCTCGTCTTTCTTAGCGGACGTAACCCAGCATATCCACTCATTGCGTGCTAGTGGCGTCAGGTTCGCCCATAAATCCGTGATAACTGCGTCGGACTCGACAGCTTTGCGAAAATCTGTCGGCATCCTGTGCACCGTACCGGAAGCGATGGGTTGTCGAGCCATGGTTTGCGGGAGTCTACATGCGGATTGCTGCGGCCTGCGAGTCAGCCTGCTAAGATCTCTTCCAATCTGTCCGCAGCTTCGCGCCCGAATCGCCGGGTCACGGTGCGCAGCAGATCCAGGTTGATCGGACCTGGAGCTACCTGGTAGGCCGACCGGGCGTCGAGGAGGAGATTGGGTCGTCTGCCTCTGCGGTACGCGTCGTAGAATCTAGACCACATCGAGGAGTAGGAGGGCGGACTGGCCGCCTTTACTTGTTCTCACCGCCTGAGCGGCGCATGAGGCAAGGGTCGCGCTGGGCGGTACGACCCGTCTGACGCAACTCGCTAGCCAGCTGATTGTGTTCGAGAAAAGCCTCGAGTCTCTGCGCAGGAGTCAGCTTCCGGAGGGATTCGTTAAGCAAGGCATCTGCGGCAACTTTCGATGGGAACGTCCGGGCCGAGGAAGGCCGGCCAGCAGAAACGAATGCTCCAGCCTCCTGCGGGATAAGTCCGATCTGGAGCGTGATGCGCAATCCAGCGCGTACTGCAATCCGCAGCAGCAATTCGAGCGAGAGATCGGAGGTATGTCCATTGACGATCTTGCTGAGTGTGGGCTGCGGCACATCTAGTTGATTTGGGGCGGCTGACTGACTGGTCCCGAGCCGCTGCGTGTAGCGCGCAATCGGAAGCGCTACATCACTCCGCAATGCATGCACTGTTTCGAGGTCAGACTCAGGCTGGCCGAGAGCCCGCGCGTGTACGTCACGGGCCTTCGACCATGATATTGACTGTCAAGTCCCGTGACTCGGAGTACAGCCACGCGAAGGGAGGTGGTCTGGGTGTGCTACAGAACAGAAGACGTCCGGACCCTATCGGTCGCCACCTACAGCGCAGAACGAGCGCTTCGTCGGCAGATTTCCCGACCGGGAGCGGTCGCGTGCTGAAGGCCGCTAATGCAATCGATTGCGCGGCAAAGTCAGGACTAAATCCGATACCTGTAAACTTCCAGTTGCACCGGCCCGGCTGAAAGCGATCGATCGGAACCCGTATGGAATACATCGTCCCGCTTCGCTTGGCCTCAAGCGGAATCGCAACCGAGAACGGACTCGTAGCTCCCTCGAGCCTACTTACCAGGTAGGAGCAGTGCGGATCCTTGGAAATCCAACCAGTGCGCGGATCTTCGGGAGCCCAGCCGGCGCTGAACTGCAAGGTCAATGTCGGGTCCATCGTCCCGTGAATAACAACCCAGTGTCGGGGGTTTGGATTAAGCTGGGGGTAGTCTGGGCTGCCTGGCCGTACGTTCGAACCGCTGCAGCCCCCCAGGACGCTCATCAGAAGAGGAACTGCGACTGGAGCTACGCGAAACGAGTAACCGAGTATCGCTCGCACATTCATCGGGCGAGTCAATTTCTGCGTTATGAAACTAATTGCGACGGTTTGCGCCTATAGGCGCGGAACATCATTGGATGCGCGGTCAAAGCGGGCGCGCGCGCCATGGATATCGGAATGGCGACGGTCGGCCCAATCGATGAGGTTCGCCATCGGCTCCAGCAGGGATTCGCCTAGCGGGGGCCAGACGATATTCGACGCTCGGCGGCTTGGTTGGAAAGACATGGCGGGTGATCAGTCCGTCGCGCTCCAAATCGCGCAGGGTCTGGGTGAGCATGCGCTTGGAGATGTCGCGGATTGAGCGGCGAAGCTCGCTGAAGCGCTGCGGCCGCGTCGCGAGGTTCATGATCATCAGCATGCTCCATTTGTCGCCGATGCGGTCGAGCACGTCGCGCACCGGGCAGTGCACGGGGCCTGCCGACTGGGCGTCGTCCGATTGATATCGGCTAAATCGCTCGATCGCGCTCAATGCGGTGCTCATGCGGGTTCCTGTGGTCTCTCCTGGTAACAAAAAGGTGCCTCCTTACGGTGGAGGAGCAAGGTCTATATATTAGACCTGCTCTCAATTATAGACCACGTAGGACAGGAGAAGACGTATGTTCTTAGTGATGTGAATTACGGGAAAAGTAGGCGGCGCGACGGCAACGCATTTGCTGGCGCAAGGCAAGCGCGTACGCGGGCTGGTCCGCGACCGCGCGAAGGCGGCAGGCTGGATGGACCGGGGTGTCGAACTGGTCGACGGTGACTGGAACGATGCGGGCGCTATCGAGCAGGCGCTCGAGGGCGTCGACGGCGCGTTTGTCATGCTGCCGGCCGTCTGGGCCCCCTCGCCGGATTTCAAGGAAGCCAAGAGCGTCATCGCGAACTATGTCGAGGCGCTCACCAAAGCACCGACACCGCGGGTCGTCGCGCTCTCGTCGATAGGCGCGAATAGAACCAGCGGGCTGGGGGTCGTCACGGCACTGTCGCTTCTGGAACAGGGCTTTCGCGACCTGGCATTGCCGATCGCATATGTGCGAGCCGGCGCGTTCTTCGAAAACTGTCTTTACGGCGTGCACGTCGCCCAGGGGGGTGCGCTGCCCGTCTACTACAACCCGACAAAGCGGAAATCAAGCCTGATCGCGACCAACGAC
>JBOIAB010000041.1:0-9500 GCA_050738635.1 Steroidobacteraceae bacterium | reverse complement strand
ACCCGGCGGCCGTTGCCTGGGGCCATGACGTTGTGAGCCGGATCGATTTCTCGGCGCTCGTCTTTCATGGCCTCCTTGGATTACTTCTTTTCGCCGGAAGCCTCCACGTCAACATTTCGGCGCTCCGCCAATCCCGGGCGACGATCGTTGTACTGGCGACGGTGGGAGTTACGATATCGACCGTCATTTGCGGATACGCGTTCTACTACGGAGCCCGCCTCTTCGGGACTCCGTTGCGGCTCGTCGACTGCCTGGTCTTCGGCGCCCTCATCTCCCCGACGGACCCCATCGCGGCGCTTGGCCTCCTCCGCCGCGCAAGAGTCTCTGCGTCGCTCCTCACCACCATTGCCGGCGAGGCGCTGTTCAACGACGGAACGGGTATCGTCGTCTTCTCCGTCATGCTTGCTATCGCCAGCGGCTCGCAGTCTCCCGCGCCCGCGGAAGTCGCAAAGCTTCTTGCGAAGGAGGTCTTTGGCGGAATTGCGTTCGGGCTTGCATTCGGCTACTCCGGGCTCATGCTCCTCCGGAGCATCGACAGCTCTGCCGTCGAAATTCTTATTACCCTTGCCATGGCGACGGGCGGGTACGCGCTCGCGGACGGGCTCGGTGTATCGGCGCCGATCGCGACGGTCGTGATGGGACTCATGATCGGCAATCGGGGCCGCGAGTTCGCCATGTCGGAGCTCTCCCGAGAACGGCTTTTCACGTTTTGGGACCTTACGGACAATCTTCTCAACCTGCTGCTGTTCGGGCTGATAGGTTTCGAGCTGACGGCGCTTGCCGCATCATCGCTCCAGTATGCCGCGCTCGCGGCCCTGTCCATTCCGATCGCGCTCGCGGCACGTTTCGTGAGCGTCGCGATTCCGATCGGGTGCTTGAGCGTTTTCGAGCGGTTCGAGCCGGGCTGCTTCAGGCTACTCACCTGGGCGGGGCTGCGCGGCGCTTTAGCAATAGCGCTGGCGCTCGCGCTTCCTACGGACTCTCCGGCCCGAGCGCCAATCGTTACCGCGACGTACGCAATTGCCCTCTTTAGTACGCTCGTGCAGGCGCTGACTGTCGAACCGCTCGCGAGGCGCTGGACTCGTCGTGCGCAGCGAGCCGACTAGTTCGCGGCCGAGAGCGCCATCTTAGGGAAAGCCTGCGGCTAGGCCGGGCGCGGTACGGACAAAGGTGTCATGCCCACGCCCGGTTCTGTATCAGCTGAGATTTGACGCAGCGCCTTTCTCTGGTCGGCAGGATCGACGCCGCGGGCAAGTAGCTGCCGTGCTGCGTGATGTCGTGCCCTGGCACTCTCCATTGGCACCTCTGGATAACAGCCCAACGAGAGCAGCTTTTCCCGGCCCCGAAAACGATAGCGGTAACGCCAGTATCGGCCACCCGTCGGCATGACCAGGAGGTAGAGGCTGCGGCCAAAGGACACCTTTCGCGGATAGCGAACGACGTCGCGTCTGGTCCGCTTGGGACGGGCGCGTGGATGTGAGCGAAGAATTGAGATCTGATGCAATAACGCATGATCGGGATCGTCGACAGTCCCCGAGAGATTCTCACTCGAGAGCGCCTGATCCCAGAGTTCCTTGAGGGTGAGGTCTCGACCGTCGCGCTCGTAGGGTACGGTGAATTGACGCTTGTGGATCCGATGGACGAGTTCAATCCCGGAAAACGTGACCGCCGCGGTCCGGACCGACTTCACCCCCAGCATCGAGGCGCAGCGTCGCTTGATCGCGCGGTGGTCCTGCTCGACGATATTGTTCAGGTAGCGGCGCGCTCGGACCTTTACAGACCGCCACCTCGAGTCCTCCTCCCTGAGCAACCGCAGACCGCGATGGGAGGCGGCGTTTCCGTCGAGATTGACCTTCTCCGGCCAGCGCGACCCGGTGACTTTGACTGCTTGGCGGAAGAACGCCTGCGCCGAATCCACCGATCGGTCCTCGCAAAGCAGCGAGTGGACGGACTTCCCATCCCGGTCGACAGCCCGGTACAGGTAAAGCCATCGTCCTCGAACAGATACTGCGGTTTCGTCTACCCGCCAGGATGGATGGGTTGGCCGTGAAAATCGTGCCCAACGTCGCTCAAATTCCGGCACGTACCGCTGCACCCAGCGCATGATAGTGGTGTGACTGACCGCGAGATCGCGCTCGGCCATCATGGCGGTCAGGTCGCGATAGCTCAGTCGGTACGTCAGGTACTATCGGACGCACAGCTCGATGACTTCAGGGGTGTAGCGACGGCGGTGATAAATAGGGTCGCGTGGAGCGGCTCGGCGCATTCGCGTCTCCGATTAGAGAGCCCAATCAGAGGCTCAGCCGTTAACGCACCAGAACCCACCCGTACCCTCAGACCAAAATCTCCAGAACGCAGCGGGACGCCACAGACGCAGAAAAGCCGCTATGTTTCAGCGGCTTACCGGTCTCAGCGGCGTTCAGCAGCGCGCACTGGAAAATGGCTGGCGGAGCGGACGGGACTCGAACCCGCGACCCCCGGCGTGACAGGCCGGTATTCTAACCAGCTGAACTACCGCTCCGACTTGGGGGGGCGAATCCTATAGGACGGTCGGGCCGCTGTCCACGAGCGCAGAGCGCCCCGCCCCCCCCTGGGCGACCCCTCCGGAAGCGCGGTCTGTGACCCACTGCAATCGCGACAGCCACCCGGCCATGCTAGCGTCCCGGGGCTCAGGCATAGGCCCACGTCAACCTGGAGCGCGCCGGGGCGCTGAAGGGTGGTTGCTGGGAAGATTCTTCCGGGAATTCGGGGGACGACAGATGAAAGTATTCGGCTCGAGCTTGTCGGTTGCGCTCGCGCTGGGGATAGCCCTGCTCGCCGCTGAGGCGATGGCACCCGCCAAGGCTGGCCTCGGGAATAGCTTCGCTTCAGTACAGTCGGACCGGCTGAGCATGAAGGGCCAGCTGCGCGCTCGCTCCGGGGCCGGCTACTCCGTGCAGGAAATCACGGCAGCGAGCGCCACCGTGGTCCGGGAGTACGTCTCCTCCGCGGGGGTGGTATTCGCCGTGAGCTGGTACGGCCCGACGATGCCCGATCTGCAGCAGGCGCTCGGCAGCTACTTCACCCAATTCCAGGCCGCCGTCCGCGCGCGGCGCGCGCAGCAGCCAGGACCCCGCGGTCACAATCAGCTCGAGATTCACACTCCGGCGCTGATCGTGCGCTCCTTCGGGCACATGCGACAGTACTTCGGCATGGCATACGTGCCCGCACTGATGCCGGCGAACCTCTCCCTTTCCGACCTTCACTAGCCGCAGCGAGGATACGGTGCGCAAGCTCATCTTGGTCGCGTTCGCGCAAGTCCTGCTCGTCATCGGCGGTTGCGGTGGTGGTGGGGGTGGCGGCGGGAATCTCACCGGCGGCGGGGGTGGAGGCGGTGGCGGCGGCGGTGGGGGCACCAGTACCGGCACCGGCACCAACGTCGTTCCCATGATGGTCAACGCCGGCCCGATCGCCTCGAGCCCGGATGCGGACACGCCATTCATTACGGTCACGGTCTGCCCGCCCGGCAGCACCACCAATTGCGTGCAGGTCCCCAATGTCGAGGTCGACACCGGCTCTTACGGTCTGCGCATCATCTCCTCCGTACTCACCTCCACCTTCATCGGGTCGCTGACGCAGGAGCTCGCCTCGAACAACCAGCCGCTCGTCGAATGCACTCAGTTCGCCGATGGCATCAGCTGGGGGCCGGTAATGGTCGCCAACGTGCAGATCGGCGGCGAGTCGGCCAGCAATGTCCCGATCCAGGTGCTGGGCGATTCGAGCTTCGGGAACGAGATCCCCGCCAGCTGCTCGTCCCATGGCATCGAGGAGGACACGGTTGCCGCCTTCGGCGCCAATGGCATCATCGGGATCGGGCCTTTCGCCCAGGATTGCGGCACCGGCTGCGTGCTGTCCAACACCCAGTACGCATCGAACCCCTCGTACTTCGGCTGCCCTGTCAACGGCACCTCGCCTAGTGACTGCCAGGCGACCGGCCCCGCACTCGCGGACCAGGTCACCAATCCCGTGGCCGATTTCACCGCCACCGGAGACGACAACGGCGTCATCGTCGAGATGCCTTCGGTAGCGGACCCCGACGGCGCCGCCTCGGCCAGCGGTTCTCTGGTGTTTGGCATCGGCACACAGGGCAACAACGGTCTCGGCAGCGCTACTGTGCTCACAGGCAACGAGTACGGTGACATCACCACGGTATACAACGGCCAGAACCTGCAGGACTCCTACGTCGATACCGGCTCGAACGGCTACTACTTCGACGCGCAAGCGACCGGCACGCCTCCCGATTGCCCGAGCTCGGGCAGCACCGGCCTCTCATGGTTGTGTCCGAGCTCGGAACAGACGATCAATCTGACGAACGAGGGCCAGAACGGCACGACCTCGAATGTCAGCATCAAGATCTACAATGCCGACACGCTGTTCGACGAAGACAACGGCACCTTCACCGCCTTCGACGACCTGGGCGCGGATTCAGGGTCGCAGACGACGTGGTGTCAGGAGAATTACTCGATCTCCGGCGATTGCTATTTCGATCTGGGCATGCCGTTCTTCTTCGGCCGCAACGTCTACATCGCGATCGCCGGCGCCAACACCCCGGGCGGCGAAGGCCCGTATTTTGCGTATTGATGTGATTTATTGGCGCAAATCGTCGAGACGATTTGCGCGAGACCCTACACTTTTCCGCGGGCCAGGGAGCGGCCCTGGCCCGCTTTTGCTGAAGTGCTCAAGGCTCCAGGGTAACGGGGGGCAGGCGTGCATGGCGCAGGCGCACGTTCAGCGCGCGGATCGCTGACTGATTGTCGCGCCAGCTGCGCGCCGCCTGATCCAGCATCTTCGCTTCGCTCTCGTATACCTCCTGGTCCGCGGGCGTGGGCGCGAGGTCGGCCGACTCCACGTCGGCCTCGATCGCGCTGATCCGGCCGCTGACCGCGACCGGATCCGCATCGTCGCCGGGATGTCCGCCGGTCGCGTCGCGAAGCTTCTCTACCGTCCGCAACAGCTCCCGATCTCCGTGCCCGACGGAGAGCTGCCGAGCCAGCGACTCGAGGTCATCGTGCGCGGTCTTCTCTCCCTGAGACAGCGTGTCGGCACGCTCTATGACCGCGCATAGCGATTGGCTGAACGTGAGCAGCGCGCTCAAATCGGCACTGCTCGTGTGAACGCGCGGATCGAGCTGCACGACTAGAGGCGCCCGGTATTGCTGCCCGTTCACGGCCAGCACGACGCTGTAGATGCCCGGCAGCACGAAGGGGCCTTCCACGGCTGTCGGCGTATCCTCGCCGTACACCGCAGCGATGGAGTAATCGTATGAGATCGCCTGCGGACGCGCATAGCGGAGGTTCCACACGAAGCGATGCATACCTGGCGCGCCCGAGAGCCGCTCGACCGGCCGCAGCCACTCCTCGTCGAAGTAGCGGAATGCCTGCGCGTGCGGCGGGGTCTCATCGGAGACGAAGCGGCGCACCAGCTGGCCGGTGAAGTTGTAAATCTCGAGCGTTATCGGCCCCTGTGCGCCCTTGCCCAGCCAGTAGTCGAGCGTCGCGCCCTCCGGCGGATTCAATCCCTGCGGCGTCTCGGGCGGCAGCGGCGTGTCCCTATAGTTGTCGGAACGGACCCGCCATGCGACCTGCGGCGCGAACAGATGGGCGGGCGAACCGAGCACGCTGCTCGTGAGCTGACGCAGCGGCGTCACATCATCCAGCACCCAGATCGCGCGCCCCTGCGTCGCGGCAATGAGATCATCGCCGTGCAGCAGAAGATCGTTGACTCGAGCGTGCGGCAGGTTGAGCCGCAGCGACTGCCAGTGATCGCCGTCATCCAGCGAGACGTACACGCCTTCCGAGGTGCCGGCGAAGAGCAGCCCGTTGCGGACCGTATCCGCGCGAACGACCGGCACATCCTCATTGGCCGGCAAGCCGGTATCGACTTCCTTCCAGGTCTGGCCGTAATCATGGGTACGGAGGACATGCGGATGGAAGTCATCCTGACGGTGATTGTCTATGGCGGCATAGGCCGTCGCCGGATCGAGCGCCGAGGCATCGATGGCGCTCACCTTCTCCCAGGGCTTCAGCGCCGGCGGGGTCACGTTCTGCCAGTGCTGGCCGTCATCGCGCGTCAGCTGGATCAGCCCGCTGTCGCTCCCCACCCAGATGAGGTCGGCGCTCTTGGGCGACGGCGCGATGGCACTGATCACGCCGTATCCGCATGCCACCGCCTGCTCGCCGGCCAGCTGTCCGCTGCAGTCGCCGGCGTCGGCCTTCTTGCCCGTAAGATCAGGTGAAATGACGTCCCAGTGATTGCCTTCGTCCGTGGAGCGGAACAGCACTTGGGCGCCAAGCAACAACGCATGGGGCGCGGTGGCGGTGAACGCCATCGGCGTCACCCAGCCATAGCGGTACTTCACCTTGGTCGGTTGCGCGCCGTAGGTGTTGATCGGCCAGGGCGTGACGTTCGCCACCTGACCGGTGCTGCCGTCGTAGCGGGACACCCTGCCGCCCATGCCGCTGCCCATCACGATGTTGGGATCATCGGGGTCCGGCAACATGTAGTCGCGCTCGTCGCCGCCCACCGGATGCCAATCGCGGTAAGTGATTGCGCCATAGTCGCTGCGGCTCGCGGTACCGATGCTGCCGCTGTCCTGCTGGCCGCTGTAAATCCAATACGGAAAGTGATTGTCGGCGGCGACGTGATAGAACTGACCCGTCGGCTGGTTGTACCAGCTGCTCCAGGTTCTACCGTCATCGACGGTGACCACCGCGCCCTGATCGGAGCCGGTGATCCAGTGATCGGGATGGTCCGGGTTGAGCCATACGAAATGGTAGTCGTCACCGCCCGGCGCGCCCTTGATGACCGTCCAGGTCTTGCCGCCGTCAGTGGAGCGGCGGATCGACTGTCCCGCCGAGTACACCACGTCCGGATTGCGAGGGTCGACGGTCAGGCGTGAGAAGTAGTAGTTACCGAAGGTATCCTTATCGTCATTGACCCGCTGCCAGTGATCGCCGCCGTCATCGGAGCGCCAGACGCCACCTTCGCTCTCCGATGCTACGGTCGCATAGATGCGTGTGCCCTGCGCGGTATGCCCGACGGCAAGCCCGATGCGCCCCAGAGGACCCTGGGGCCAGTTGTTGCCGGCCAGGCGTGTCCAGGTGACACCTCCGTCGGTTGAACGGTAAATGGCGCTGCCGGGGCCCTGCGGCGGCTCGAAGTAGCTCAGCCAGGGACGTCCGCGCATCTGCCAGGCAGCCGCATAGAGCAGGTTGGGGTTCGTCGGGTCCGCCGCCAGATCGACGACGCCGGTGTCGTCATTGATCGCGAGTGCATGCACCCAGGTCTTGCCGCCGTCAGTGGAGCGATAGATGCCGCGCTCCGGATTGGGGCCGAAGACATGGCCCAGTGCTGCCACCACGACGACGTCCGGGTTGCGCGGATCGACCCAGATCCGGCCGATGTCGCGCGTGGCCGCCAGGCCGAGCGCTTGCCAGGTCTTGCCGCCATCGGTGGACTTGAAGACGCCGCGGCCGGCGGCGATGTCATAGCGCGGTGCGATCTGACCCGTACCCACGTAGATCGTGCTTGGGGCGGACGGCGCGACGGCGAGCGCGCCGACGGCCGCCGGCAGGCTGTCTGCTACCGGCCGCCAGGTCTGGCCGGCATTGGTCGTCTTCCAGATTCCGCCGCCCGCGCCCGAGAAGTAGAACGTGTCCGGATTTCCGGGCA
The DNA here is from genome assembly GCA_050738635.1 of Steroidobacteraceae bacterium. Classification (GTDB taxonomy): domain Bacteria; phylum Pseudomonadota; class Gammaproteobacteria; order Steroidobacterales; family Steroidobacteraceae; genus 13-2-20CM-66-19. Next base: position 1,790 of record JBOIAB010000041.1, on the reverse strand, counting down.
CACCCGTGGCCATCGTCGCCCAGCCGCCGCGGAACGGGCCGACGAGGCGCCATCTGAACTGCGAGTAGCCGTGCAGCGGAATGTCCTGCAGGCCAGCCATCGCCGCCCGCCCCTGCGGGAAAGGCACCTGTGCGGCCGCAGCGGCGTCCTGCGCCCCTGCTGGCGGTCCAGCGGCCATGACCACTGCAGCTCCCAGCAGGACCCCCACGGTCCGAGGTGCGCGCGCTCGGCGATCGGTTGCAGTCATTGGCGACCCCAGCAGTAAAAGCCGGTAACGATACCGGATTCAGTCGTGGCCTGCCGCCGCGCCGTCGCAGCACGCGTCGCAAGATCGAAAGCCGCTGCCGGCCCTGGGTCAAAGAACATACAATCCGTGGCTTTACGCTCCGCAAATTCCGCCTTCAATATGCTCCACGTCATCATTCTCGCCCTCGTTCAAGGGTTCGCGGAGCTTCTGCCCGTCTCCAGCTCGGCGCACGTGATCATCGCGGAGAAGCTGATGGGCATGGATCCGTCCGCGCCGGCAATGACGCTGCTGCTCGTCATGCTGCACACCGGGACCATGCTCGCCGTGATCGTCTATTTCTGGCAGCGCTGGCGCCAGGCGTTTTTCAGCTCCGCGCCCGTGCTGCGGAATTTCGTCGTGGCGCTCATCGTCGCCACGCTCCTGACCGGCATCGTCGGCGGCGCGATCATCGAGTTCATCGAGAAAGTGCTGATGCGCCGCGAGGCGCATGCCTGGGTTGAGCAGCTTTTCAACCGTCTGGATCTGATCGCCGCCGCGTTGGCCGCCGGCGGCGTCTTCATTTTCGTGGCGGGCCTCGCGGAAAATCGCCGGCGCCAGCCCGCTGCGGTGCACAAACTGACGCCGGCGCAATATTCCTCGATCGGCGCGGTCCAGGGACTCTGCATTCCCTTTCGCGGTTTTTCCCGTTCCGGCGCGACCATCTCGACCGGGCTGCTGGGGTGCGTGGCACGCGCGAGCGCCGAGGATTTCAGCTTCGCGCTCGCTGTCGTGCTCACACCGCCGGCCGATGCGCGCGAGATCTGGCGCCTGTATCAGTCGCAGCACCATCAGCTCGCCGGGCTGGCGCCCGCGGTGATGCCGAGCATCGTCGGAGTAGTCTGTGCGTTTGTCGCCGGCCTGCTCGCGCTCAAGTGGCTCAGCCGCTGGCTGGAGAGCGGTCGCTGGCACTTTTTCGGCATTTACTGCCTGCTGGCGGCGATCGTCGTCGCCTATCTCAACCACAGTGGCCTCTAGCACATGGCCGAACTGTCAGCGTTCCCCATCACCCGCAAGTGGCCGCCGCGCTTCCCGGATCGCCTGCAGCTCTATTCCCTGCCGACACCCAACGGCGTGAAGGCCTCCATCATGCTGGAGGAGACCGGCCTGCCCTACGAGCCGCACCGCGTCAGCTTCGATACTCACGATCAGCTGTCACCCGAATTCCTTTCCCTCAATCCCAACAACAAGATCCCGGCGATCCTCGATCCCAACGGACCCGGCGGCAGGCCGCTGCCGCTGTTCGAGTCCGGCGCGATCCTGATCTATCTGGCCGATAAGGCGGGGCAGTTCCTGGCCAAGGACGGGGCAGGATGGTACGAAACGATCCAGTGGCTGATGTTCCAGATGGGCGGCATCGGGCCGATGTTCGGCCAGCTCGGCTTCTTCAATAAATTCGCCGGCAAGGAGATATCGGACAAGCGGCCGCTGGAACGCTATGTCGCGGAGTCAAAACGTCTGCTCGGCGTGATCGATGGCCGGCTCGACGGCCGGCAATGGATCATGG
>JBOIAB010000040.1:0-5467 GCA_050738635.1 Steroidobacteraceae bacterium | reverse complement strand
CCGCCGGTGGTGACCATCATGGGCCACGTCGACCACGGCAAGACGTCGCTGCTAGACACCATCCGCCGCACCAAGGTCGCGTCGGGCGAAGCGGGCGGCATCACCCAGCACATCGGTGCATACCACGTCCAGACGCCGAAGGGCGTCATCACCTTCCTCGACACGCCCGGCCACGCCGCTTTCACGGCGATGCGCGCGCGTGGCGCGAAGGCGACGGACGTCGTCATCCTGGTGGTCGCGGCGGACGACGGCGTGATGCCACAGACGGTGGAGGCGATCCAACACGCCAAAGCGGCGGGTGTCCCGATCGTCGTCGCCGTCAATAAGATCGACAAGAGCGATGCGGACCCAGACCGGGTGCGCACCGAGCTCGCCAAGCAGGAAGTGATTCCCGAGGCATGGGGCGGCCAGAACATGTTCGTCAACGTTTCTGCGCGGACGGGCCAGGGAATCGACGAGCTGCTGGACGCCGTGTTGCTGCAGGCGGAAGTGCTGGAGCTGCGCGCGCCGCGCACCGGCCTCGCCTCCGGCGTGGTGATCGAGTCGAGCATCGAGAAGGGCCGCGGGGCGGTGGCGACCATACTGGTCAAGAAGGGCACCCTGCGCCTAGGCGATCCCATCATCGCCGGCTCCGAGTTCGGGCGCGTGCGGGCGCTCTTCGACGAGAACGGCCGCCCGGTCGATGAGGCTTCTCCCTCCATGCCGGTCGTGGTGCTCGGGCTCGCCGGCGCGCCGTATGCCGGCGAGGAGTTCCTCGCGCTCGAGAGCGAGCGCAAGGCTCGCGAGGTGGCGCTCTACCGCCAGGGCAAGTTCCGTGACGTGAAGCTCGCCCGTCAGGCGACGCGCGCCGAGGATGTGTTCTCGCAGCTCGGCGAGGAGAAGGCGGGAGTCGTCGCCGTGCTCCTCAAGGGTGATGTGCAGGGCAGCGTCGAGGCGCTGCGTGAGTCGCTCACCAAACTCTCCACCGAGGAGGTGCAGGTCAAGCTCGTCGCGAGCGGCCTGGGCGGAATCACCGTGTCCGACGTGCAGCTCGCGGCCGCCTCCAAGGCGCTCGTCATCGGCTTCAACGTCCGCGCCGACTCCGGCGCCCGCGAAGCGATGAAAGAGACCGGTGTCGAGGTGCGCTACTACAGCATCATTTATGAAGCCATCGATGATGTGAAGCAGATGATGACCGGCATGCTGCGGCCGGAGATCAAGGAGCAGATCGTGGGCACGGCGCAGGTGCGCGAGGTGTTCCGCTCGAGCAAGTTCGGTGTCGTTGCCGGCTGCCTGGTGATCGAAGGTTTGGTCAGGCGCAACAATCCGATCCGCGTGCTGCGCGACAATGTCGTCATCTTCGAGGGCGCGCTCGAGTCGCTGCGCCGCTTCAAGGACGATGTCAATGAGGTGCGCGCCGGAACGGAGTGCGGCATCGGTGTGAAGAACTACCAGGACGTGCGGGTCGGCGATCAGATCGAGTGCTTCGCGCGTCTCGAGGTTGCCCGGACCCTGCAGTAATGGCGAAGAAGCGCCCGCCGGGCGGCCTGCCACTCGCAGCGCGGAGCGCCGAGGGTGGCGGCCGGCTGCGCAAGATCGAGTCGGAGCTGCAGCGCGTGCTGGCGGAGCTGATCGCGCGCGAGGTCAAGGACCCGCGCGTCGGCAACGTCACCATCACCGGAGTCAGGCTCGCGGCCGATAAGAGCGCCGCGCGCGTCTTCTTCACGCCATTCGCCTCGGCACACGCGCGGGAGGAGGTGCAAAACGGCCTCACGCGCGCCGCCGGCTTCCTGCGCGGGGAGGTGGGGCGGCGGCTGGGATTGCGCCACGCTCCGCGGCTCGATTTTGTGTTCGATGACACGGCGGAGAAGGCCGCGCGCCTCACCGGGATCATCGATCGCGCCGTCGCCGCGGACCATAAAGACCATTGAACGGGATTTTGCTGCTCGACAAGCCGGCGGGGATGTCATCCAACGCGGTGCTGCAGAGCGTTCGCCGCCTGCTCGGCGGCTGCAAGGCGGGGCATGCGGGCAGCCTCGATCCGCTCGCCACCGGCATGCTGCCGCTGTGCCTGGGTGAGGCGACCAAGATCGCCGGAGAGATCCTTTCCAACCGCAAGCACTACCGGTTCACGGTCGCTCTCGGCGCGCGCACCGCCACCGGGGATCGTGAGGGACCGGTCGTCGAGGAAGCGCCGGTGCCGGCGGGCTGGCAGGACGGGCTGCAGGCCGCGTTGCACGGATTTCGCGGCCCCGGCCGCCAGATTCCGCCGATGTATTCGGCGCTGAAACGCGACGGCCAGCCGCTCTACCGGCTGGCGCGCGCCGGTGTCTCGGTCGAGCGCGCTGCGCGGGAGATCGAGATCTTCGAGCTGGCGCCGGTAGCGCAGACGGCGGCGACGATCGACCTCGAAGTTCTCTGTTCCAAGGGCACGTATGTGCGCACCCTGGCGGAGGACATCGCGCGCGCGTTGGGTACCTGCGGGCACGTCGCCGCGCTGCGACGCAGTTGGGTGGAGCCCTTCGAGCAGGAGCCCATGCAGACTCTCGAGGCGGTGACACGCTCCTGCGAACAGCAGAGCCTCGAGCTGTTACCGGCTGACCGGCCGCTCGAGCACCTGCCGGCGGTGGCCCTCGAGCCCTGGCAGGCCGAGCGCATCGCGCACGGACAGGAGGTGGTGCTGGTACACACTGCGCCTCCCGGGCGGGTCAGGCTGTATGGGGTGGCGAGGCGTTTTCTCGGGCTCGGCGAATCCGACGGCCGGGGCAAAGTCCGGCCGCGGCGACTGTTCGCGGACCCGGCCTAGTGGCCGCGGACCGTAACGTCGGGGTCAAGCATCTGCAGCGCGTGGCCTACGTCCGTAAACCCGGTCTGGCGCAGCTGCTCTCCGGAATACGTCTTCGTCACGGAGGTGCAGCCGGGAGTACCGGGCTTGAGCGGCGAACCGTCGGCCTTGGCGCACCAGCCCGGCGGAACGGCCGAGGCGGTGCGGGCAGCGGGATGCGACGGTGTCGTGGAGCAGGCGGCGAGGGCCCCCACGCTGAAAATGCCGATGATTAGTGCACGAAACATGGCGGCGGAGAGTATAGCGCCAAATCAAATAAAGGGCGGCGAGCTTGTGGCAGAGGCATTACACCGGTTAAAATTCCGCGCTTCCCAAAAGGCTACTTAAGACAGTCACTTAGGATTTAGGCGCAATGGCTCTTACCAGCGAGATAAAAGGCGGCATTCTGGCGCAGTACCGGCGCGATCCCGCCGACACCGGCTCCCCCGAGGTTCAGGTGGCGCTCCTTTCGGAGCGTATCAACGGACTCGGCGAGCATTTCACGGCGCACAAGCGTGATCATTCCTCCCGCCGGGGCCTGGTCAAGCTCGTCAACCAACGCCGCAAGCTCCTCGACTATCTCAAGGCCACGAAACCCGCAAAGTACCAGGAGCTCGTCGAGCGCCTGGGACTTCGCCGCTAAATACCCCAGCACAAGGCCGCCTTCGCGCGGCCTTTGTGTTTGGAACCCATCTCTTTTGCGAGGGCTCGAGCTTGAGCGTTGTCAGCAAGTCATTTCAGTACGGTCCGCAGACGGTCACCATCGAGACGGGCGAAGTCGCCCGCCAGGCCGAAGGTGCTGTGCGGGTCTCGATGGGCGATACCGTGGTGCTGGTGACCGCGTGCGCCCGCACGACGGCCGCGGCCGGCCGCGATTTCCTTCCCCTCACCGTCAACTACGTGGAGAAGACTTATGCCGCGGGACGCATCCCCGGCGGCTTCTTCAAGCGGGAGGGTCGTCCCACCGAGAAGGAGACGTTGACTTCGCGTCTCATCGACCGGCCAATCCGTCCGCTCTTTCCCGACGGCTTCTTTAATGAAGTGCAGGTCGTCGCGACGGTGCTCTCGGTCGACCCGGAGATCGATCCCGACATCGCGGCGCTCCTCGGCGCTTCCGCAGCGCTCTCGCTGTCCGGTGTTCCGTTCAACGGCCCGATCGGCGCCGCCCGCGTCGGCTGGAAGGACGGCCAATACGTCCTCAACCCCACCGCGCCGCAGCTCGCCGAGTCGCAGCTGCACCTGGTCGTCGCCGCTACCGAGCACGGCGTCCTCATGGTGGAGTCGGAGGCGAAGGGCCTGCCGGAGGATGTGATGTTGGGCGCCGTGGTCTTCGGCCACCAGCAGATGCAAACCGCGATTCGCGCCATCCGCGAGCTCGTCGCCGAGGCCGGTAAGCCGCGCTGGAACTGGCAGCCCACAGCCGAAAATGCGGAGCTGGAGAGTGCGGTTGCCCTGCACGCCCAGGCCGCGCTCTCTCAGGCCTACAGCATCACGGAGAAGCAGCAGCGCCATGCGCGCATCTCCGAAGTCAAGGCGCAGATCACCACCACTCTCGCCGGCGGTGAGTCGCCCAAGTGGAAGGCGGAGCAGATCGACGGCGCGCTGTTCAAGCTCGAGAGCAACATCGTGCGCCAGCGGATCCTGAATGGTGAGCCGCGCATCGACGGCCGCGATTGCACGACGGTCCGGCCGATCAGCGTGAAGGTCGGCGTGCTGCCGCGCACTCACGGCTCAGCGCTCTTCACCCGCGGTGAGACGCAGGCGCTCGTCGTGACGACGCTCGGTACCACGCGCGATGCGCAGATCATCGACGGCCTGGAGGGCGAGCGCCGCGAGCCCTTCATGCTGCACTACAACTTCCCGCCGTTCTCGGTGGGCGAGACCGGCATGATGGGATCGCCGAAGCGCCGCGAGATCGGCCACGGCAATCTCGCGCGCCGCGGCGTCAGCGCCGTGATGCCCGACATGGCGACGTTCCCCTATGTCATCCGCGTCGTGTCCGAGATCCTGGAGTCCAACGGCTCGAGCTCGATGGCGAGCGTCTGCGGCAGCTCGCTGTCGCTGATGGATGCCGGCGTGCCGATCAAGGCGCCCGTGGCGGGCGTCGCCATGGGCCTGGTGCTCGAGGGCAACCGCTACAAGGTCCTCACCGACATCCTGGGCGATGAGGATCACCTCGGCGACATGGACTTCAAGGTTGCCGGGACCAAAGACGGCGTGACGGCGCTGCAGATGGACATCAAGGTCGAGGGCGTCACGCCCGAGATCATGCAGGTCGCGCTGGAACAGGCGCGCGCCGGCCGGCTGTACATCCTCGGCGAGATGAACAAGGTCATCCGCGAGTCGCGCGACCGCATGTCGGAGTGGGCGCCGTCCATCATCACCCTCAAGATCGATCCGGAGAAAATCCGCGATGTGATCGGCAAGGGCGGGGCGGTCATCCGCCAGATCACCGAGGAGACCGGCACCACCATCGACATCGAGAGCGACGGCACCGTGAAGATCGCCTCCGTCAGCGGCACCGCCGGGCGCGAGGCGCAGCGGCGCATCGAGCTGATCACGGCGGACGTCGATGTCGGCCATATCTACGAGGGCAAGGTGGCGCGTCTGCTGGATTTCGGCGCGTTCGTCACCATCCTGCCGGGCCGCGACGGCCTGGTGCAC
>JBOIAB010000039.1:0-3882 GCA_050738635.1 Steroidobacteraceae bacterium | reverse complement strand
GAAGTCCGCCGAGCTTCGCCAGTTGGCCGACGACGCTACCTACCGCGCCGCTCGCGGCACTGACGACGACGGTCTCGCCGGCTTTCGGGGCTAGGATTCTGTGGTATCCGTACCAGGCCGCCATGCCCGGCATACCGACGGCGCCGAGATGAGCGGACATTGGAATTTTGCGCGTATCGATGCGCTCGAGCGCCTGGCCGTTCACTACGCCGAATTCCGACCAGCCAAGCATGCCGCGCACGTGGCTGCCGATGGTGAAGGCCGGATGATGCGATGCGGCCACCTCGCCGACCGTCGCGCCGATCATGGTCGCGCCGACTTCCTGCGGCCGCGCATACGACTTCTCCTCGTTCATGCGGCCGCGCATGTAAGGATCGAGCGAGAGGTAGTGGTTGCGCACCAGCACCTCATCCGGACCGAGCCTCGGAATCGGCAGCGTCTCGAGTCGAAAATTGTCCGGCACGACGCATCCGGTTGGCCGCGATGCAAGCACGATACGCCGGTACGTATTGGACATGGGGGCTGCCCTCCAAGCTTGACTCTACACGATGGTCATTGATCGGGAGCCGGCTGGTCAGCCGGGCCCTGGCGGATGTACGTGAAAGTGCCCATCGACCTCGCGATGAGCCGTCCGGTCTCATCGCGCACCTCGCCGTCGCAAAAGACCATCTTGGAAGAGCGATGAAACGCATGACCACTCGCCGCGAGGCGGCTGCCCGCGAACGCCGGCTGCAGGAAGCTCGTTTTCATATCGACCGTGACACCGCCACCGGCGCCAGGGTCGAGTGACCGACCGGCAACGGCCATCGCAACGTCGAGCAAGGTCATGATGACGCCACCGTGCGCGACCTTCCAGCTATTGAGGTGGCGCGGATGCAGCTGCAGCGCGACCGTCGCACGTCCGGTATCGGCCGCGAGAAGCTCCACGCCCAGATCGTTGACGAACGGAATGTCGACGCGGAACGCGGTCGGCGCAGTCACGGGCACACGATCACTTCACCACGTCGGCGCCGGCCGGCAATGTGGGTGGGTATGTTTGGCATCGGCTGATCATAAACAGCCGAAACGCCCGATGTCGAGGCGAAACGCGGCGGCGAGGGGAAACCGGATGTAGCTCCGAGGGCGGCTGTCGACGCGACGCCACCAGCCCTGTCATACTGCCCGCATGAGCTCAATTCCAACAGCGGCCGTTGTCGCACGGCAACTCGGCATGCCGGTATCGGTCGAGCAGATCGAGGTGCAATCGCCGCGCCACGGTGAGGTCATGATCCGTCTTGCCGCGTGCGGCGTGTGCCACAGCGATTTATCGGCGACCAACGGTACGATTGCCTATCCCCTGCCGCTCGTGTTGGGGCATGAGGGAGCCGGAATCGTGACCGCCGTCGGCGAGGGCGTGAGCCGCTATGCGATCGGCGATCACGTCATCAGCTCGTTCGTGAGCATTTGTGGCCGTTGCCAGTACTGTCAGACGGGCCGCCCGCACCTGTGTGTGCAGTCCCTGCAGGCGCTCTACACCTTGCCCGATGGCAGCGTGCGCACATTCGACGCGGCCGGATCGCCGCTCAACGTATTCTGCGGCTGCGGCGTCATGGCTGAGTATGCGACCTTGCACGCCGACAGCCTCGTGAAGATCGACCCGCAAATGCCGCTCGATCGGGCCGCGTTGATCGCCTGCGGGGTCATGACCGGCTTCGGCGCCGCGGTCAACACCGCTCGCGTCGAAGCGGGCTCGATCGCTATCGTGTTCGGTTGCGGGGGAGTCGGTCTCAACGCTATTCAAGGCTGCGCGATTGCGGGCGCCGGGATGATCGTCGCGGTCGACACGAGCGTGCCCAAGCTCGAATTGGCCAAGCGCTTCGGGGCCACGCACACATTCGATGTGACGGGACAGGAACAGATCGGCAAAGTCCTGTACAAGATCACAGGCGGTGGCGCCGACTATGCGTTCGATTGCGTGGGACTCGGTCGGATTTCCGAGCAGGCCTTCGGTGTCCTGCGCCGCGGCGGGACGGCCGTGACCGTCGGTATTGCCGCGGCCGCCGACAAGATCGCTCTGAATGCGCAGCACGTCGCGCTCACCGGAAAAACGCTGATCGGCAGCTTTTACGGTTCGGCGCGACCGCAGCTGGATTTTCCGCGGCTCATTGGTCTTTATCGCAGCGGTCGACTGAAGCTCGACGAGCTCATCACCCGGACCTATTCGATCGCTGAGGCGCCGCAGGCATTCGCGGATCTGCAGGAGGGCCGGCCCGGCCGCGGCGTCATCGTCTTTGGATGAACTGAGCGTGCTGGGCGACCGATCCGAGTGACCGCCGCCGCGGCGCATGCAGGGTCCGCGACCCGCTGATCGCGCGCCATTCGGACGGCGATAAACCGGTCCAGCGCTTGAACGCGCGCGTAAAACTGCTGCTGCACGAAAACCCGAGTAGGTGCGTGACCTCATTGACGCTCATCTGGGTCGTACTGAAGTGCGCGAGCGCCTGCACGCGTCGAACGTCGTCGATGATCTTCCTGAAGGTGGTGCCCCTGCCGCTCAGCTTGCGCTGCAGTGTGCGCGCGCTGACGTTGAGAGTCTCTGCGACTTCCTCCTGGGTGGGCTCGCCGTGCTGCAGGCGCTGCGTAAGCACCGTACGCACCCGTGCCTCCATGTTGTAGCGCTCGAGGCGCGCAAGGTACCGCGCCGAGACGGCATCACTCAGGCGCGCGAGCTCGGGGTTGCCGCTGTCGAGCACGCGCTCGATGCTCGTCGGGTCGAATCTCATACAGTTGTGCTCGGCACCGAAGCGCAGCGGCGCGCGCCACATCCGTTCGAAATCGTCGATGACCGCCGGCCTTGGTCGCCGCAACTCGACCGACAGGGGGGAAAAATCGCGCCCGATGAGGGAGCGGCACATGCGTAGGTGCATCCCTACCAGGGTGTCGATCGACTCGATCGGCACCTCGGTCCTCGGCTCAATGTAGAAGTGATACTCCGCCCCACAGCGGTAGAAGCGGTATCCAACCGCATCGCTCACTACGTGCGCGTATTGCTGCACGCGCTCGAAAGCCTCTTTGAGAGTCGAGCTGGCGCTCAGCCCGAAGCCCAGGGCGTGGAACGCGGTGTGCGTGAAATAACTGGCCAGTTTTACGCCGAAGGCTTCGTCCCCGGTCGCCTCGAGTGCGACCCGCCAGAGCTTTCCGGTCTTGCTGAGGGAACAGCGGGCATCGGGGCCGCCGAGATGACTCAGGTCAAATCCCGCCTCCGCGAGCAGCGCGCCGCCATCGCACCCGGCGGCGTCCAGTGCGCGGCCGAAGGCCTTCACCCAGGTCACTAATATCGAGTTCTGTTGCGTCGTGTCGAGTGGCCCCATACCGCATCAATCCCCCGGCTGGAAGCACTAAATGTAGCGCCGAGCTTAGCCCCAAAGACGGGGAAGTGTCGATCTGGTCTTTTGGCGCCTGGGGTTAATACTTTGGCGCCTGAGGTGGCTCCGGGGCGGGGACTTTTCCGTAAGCTTTCGCCCGGCAAGAAGGGGACATCGACCATGGTCGTCACTTCGGACGTCGCGGCAAAAAAAATCTCAAACCGGTTTGCTTTCAAGGGGATACCGCCGGCTCTCCTGCTGGCAATCGCCTTCGGCCTGGGGGGCAACGTCAGCCGCGCGGCGGACCCGCCGGCGACGATCGCAAGCCCCACCGAGCTCGAGGAAGTGATCGTCACCGCGCAGAAGCGGGAGCAGAACGAGCAGGACGTGCCGATCTCCGTGATCGCGCTATCCGGGCAGCAGCTGCAGGACGCCGGAGTGACCAACATCAAGAACCTGGCCGTGCTCACCCCGGGCATCACGGTGACTTCGACCACCTCGGAGAACTCGACTACCGCGCGCATCCGGGGCATCGGCA
>JBOIAB010000038.1:0-14402 GCA_050738635.1 Steroidobacteraceae bacterium | reverse complement strand
GCGGCGCGCCGCTCGACTTCCTCGACCGTGTGTAGCTCCTCGATGAGAAGGGTGAACTCGTCACCGCCGAGCCGCGCAACCAGACTGTTGGCGCCGGCCGCCGCCTGCAGCCGCTGCGCGATGCCCTGCAACACACGGTCGCCGTAGTTGTGACCCAGTGTGTCGTTCAGCGATTTGAAGTTGTCCATGTCGACAAAGAGCAGCGCTACCCGCCGCCCGGTCTGCCTGGCACGCGCCAGCGCGCTCGCCAGGCGCCCCGCGAGCTGGCGGCGGTTGGGCAACTGCGTCAACGGGTCGTGGTGGGCGAGGTGATGCAGCTGTTGGGTACGTTCCGCGACGTGCTGTTCGAGTTCCGCCTGATGGGCGCGCAGCTCGGCCTCGGCCTGGGAAATGCGATCGGCCATGGTGTTGAAGGACTCGGCGAGCTCGTCGATCTCCGCCGAGCCGCCGCGCGGTGCGCGCGCGGAGCGGTCGCCGCCTGCCAGCAGGCGCGTGGCTGCGGTGAGCCGGCGAACTGGCAGGCTGATGCTGACCAGCAGCAGCGCCGAGACGATCACCATGACGATGAGGATCGCCACACCGGAATTGGTAACCGTCTGCTCGGCGGCCTCGGCTGACACGGCCGCGTGGTGTGCCGCGTCCAACAATCCCTGGCGCGCGGGCGCTTGCAGCTCGCTCTGCACGTCGGCCGTCAGGACGCTGCTGTGCTCGAGGAGCGCGCGCCTGGCGCCCAGGTCGCGTGCGTCGAGACGCTCCGCCTCGCGACGCAGGCGAACCGCGCGAACGAAATCGGACTGCACGACATCCATCCAGGCTTGCCCCGGCGAGCGGGCAAGCTCTGTGCCGTGGGCGCGGAGCACGGCTTCGAAGTTGTGCTCCCGCGCGCTGACCAGGGCCGACGATCCGTCGCTGTAGCGAACGGCATCGATCGCGGCCGCCAGCGCCGAGAGCGACGGCCTCGAGATCACCTGGCCATGGATGGTAAGTCCCGTGCCGCCGGCCGTGGCCACGAGGTGATGAACGCGATCGAGCGCCTGCCAACGCTGCTGGCGCCATTGCGCCTGCTGCGCCGTATCCAACGCCACCTGCCGGCCGTCCTGAATGTGGGCCAGAAGCGCGTCGTGCAGCTGCCGGGTAGTGGCTGTGAGTACGGTGGTCCCGTCGAAATACCGGTCGACCGCCTGCTGCAAGGCATCGCCCGCGGAGGACAGAGTGCGGAAGTCGCCGTTGTCGGACTGCAGGTCATTGCCGACCGTGCGGTCGTAGGCGCTCAGCTTCTCCAGGATGGCGTTCGTGCGGTGGGCCAGCGGCTCTTGCTGGGTGCGCATGCTGCGTACCGCTTCGACGGCAGCGCGGGTCGTCTGCGTCGCGAGCACGTGCGCCACCACGACCACGGCCGCCACGGCGGCGAGGCCCAGTGTCAACCGGGCGCCGATACCGAATCGCGGCCGCAGGCGCCGCCGGTGCGTATGCTCTGTCTCATGCATGCGACATAAGCCCGAGCTCTCCGGCCAAATTCGGCCAAGACTGCCCCCGAGCTTAGTCCGATCATGCGCCGGCCCGCGGCCGGGAGTCCGTGGCCGGCATCGCAGGAATGGCCGGCGCGGACCATTCCTACGGGGTAAACGGACGCAGGGATTGTCTTATACTACCCGGATGATGGAGAGCAGGGCCCAATGACCGAGATCGCTGACACATTCGACTCTGCCTTCACCAAGGCGGTCGATCTGGGCAACCGCCTTGCCGACAAGGACCGGGATGCCGATCTGTGGGATATCGCCGATGGGTTGCTCGCCGGTGCCCTGCAATACTGGCTGTACTCGCGCCAGCCTTGTGGTGACCCGCGCTGCCAGGATTGCATGCCGATCAGCACGGCCGAGGGGCGCATGGCGGAGCTGCGGCGGCTGATCGACCAGTTGGCCTCGGAAAGCGAGTACTTCCATACCCCCACGGACGCCAACGCGGGCCGCGCATAATCGCCCGCCGTCGTGGAATGCAGCCTGCCGCGGGGGCCCGCCGCGTAAGAAACACATCCGAAAGGGGCTGACATTGAGCCTTGAATCCGCGACAGTTGCCGGCGACCCGATCCAGACGGAAGTGGTGATCGTCGGCGCGGGCCCTTGTGGCCTTTTCCAGGTGTTCGAGCTGGGACTGCTCGGCATTGCTGCCCACGTGATCGATTCCCTGGCGCATCCGGGCGGGCAGTGCACGGAGCTCTACCCGGACAAGCCCATCTATGACATTCCGGCGTTGCCGGTCTGCGGTGCACAGGAGCTGGTCGACCGCCTGATGCAGCAGATCCAGCCCTTCAAGCCGCAGTTTCACCTGGGGCAGGAAGTCGTCCAGTTCTCCCGTCGCGAGAACGGACGGTTCTCCATCGCCACGGCCGCGGGCACCCGCTTCGATGCGGGCACGGTGGTGATTGCCGCGGGAGTCGGGTCGTTCCAGGCGCGCCGCATCGGCGTCGAAGGCGCCGAGCCATTCGAAGGCAGCGGGATTCTTTACCGCGTGAAGAATGTCAGCGCGCTCGAAGGCAAGCGCCTCGTCATTTTCGGCGGCGGCGACTCCGCGCTTGATTGGACCCTGGAGCTGGCGCCGCGGGCGAGAAGCGTGACGCTGGTGCACCGGCGCGCGGAATTTCGCGCTGCGCCGGCCTCGGTGGCCAAAATGCGGGAGCTGGTCGCGGCGGGCCGCATGCGCTACTTCGAGGCGTTGGCCCATTCCCTCATAACCAGCGGCGGGACGCTGGATGGCGCCAACATCAAGACGCCCGATGGCACGGTGCATGCCCTGGAGGCGGATCACCTGCTCGTATTCTTCGGGCTGCATCCGAAGCTCGGGCCGATCGCCGAATGGGGCCTCGAGCTCGAGAAGAAGGCGCTCAAGGTGGATACGGAGAGGTTTCAGACCAGCCTGCCGGGAGTCTTCGCGGTGGGTGACATCAACACCTATCCGGGCAAGAAAAAGCTCATCCTGTCGGGCTTTCACGAGGCGGCGCTCGCCGCATTCGCCATCCAGCATCACCTGTATCCGCAGAAGCGCCAGTTCCTGCAGTACACCACCACGAGCCCGATCATGCACCAGCGGCTCGGCGTACCGGACTGACGAGCCGCATGAACCCGCAGCTCGCGGACCTGTTGCAGATGCTCGAGCTCGAGCCGCTCGAGGTGAACCTCTTTCGCGGCGAGAGCCGCGACATCGGCAGCCCGCAGGTGTTCGGCGACCAGGTGCTCGGCCAGGCGCTCACGGCCGCCTCGGCCACGGTCGATAGCCGCATCGTGCATTCGCTGCACGCCTATTTCCTGCGCCGCGGCGATTTCAACGCGCCCATCGTCTATCAGGTGGACCGCAGCCTCGACGGCCACAGCTTCTCCAATCGCCGCGTGGTCGCGATCCAACATGGAGCGCCGATCTTCAACATGGCGGCATCCTTCCAGGTGTTGGAGGAGGGCCTGGAGCACCAGATCGCGATGCCGGCGGTGCCGCCGCCCGAGGAGCTGCCGGACTCCAGCCGGCCGCCGCCGCAGCTGCTCGCGCGTCTGCCGGAGCGGGTGCGGCGCTTCCTCGAGCAGCCGCGGCCATTCGAGTTCCGCCTGGTGCAGCCGATGGATTATCTCGGGCCGCGCAACGCCCAGCCCTCGCGCCAGGTGTGGTTTCGAGCCGTCGACCAGCTGCCGCCCGATGAGCGGTTGCACCGGCGCCTGCTCGCGTATCTCTCGGATTACTTCCTGCTCGACACGGCGACGCTGCCACACGGCTCGGCGCTGCTCGGCAACTCCGTCGTCATGGCCAGCATCGATCATGCGATGTGGTTTCACCGGCCGCTGCGGGTCGATGATTGGCTGCTCTACGCGGTGGAGAGCCCGAGCGCCTCCGGAGCGAGGGGCTTCGCACGGGCGGGCGTGTACGCCCGCGACGGCAGGCTGGTGGCCAGCACTGCGCAGGAGGGACTGGTGAGATTGCGGCGCCAGCAGGCCGGCTAGGCCTGCCGCAGCACTTTCCCTGGATTGAGGATGCCGTTGGGATCGAGGACGTGCTTGATGGCGCGCATCAGATCCAACTCGACGGGCGAGGCATAGCGCTCGAGCTCGGCCACCTTCAGCCGGCCGATGCCGTGCTCGGCGCTGAAGCTGCCGCCGAAGTCGCGCACCAGGTCATGAATGGCGCGCTTCACCGTCTCCTCGCGGGCGAGGAAAGCGGCGCGGTCGGCGCCGGGAGCCTGGTTGAGATTGAAGTGCAGGTTGCCGTCACCGACATGACCGTAGGAGACCAGGCGTCCCTCGGGAACGTTGTCGGCGATCCAGTGCGCGCCGCGCTCGATGAAATCCGGGATCGAGGCGACGGGAACCGAGATGTCGTGCTTGAGGCTGCCGCCGTCGCGGCGCTGGGCTTCCGGAATGGTCTCGCGCAGCTTCCAGAAGTCGCTCCGGTCGCGCTCATTGCGCGCCACCGCAGCATCCAACACCAAGCCTTCCTCCAGGGCGCCGGCGAGGCTCTGCTCGAGCAGCTCCTGCAGCGGGTCGGCGGCGCGGGAAGAAGTGAGCTCGCAGAGCACGTACCACGGATACGGCGCCGTGAGCGGGTCGCGGACGCCGTCAATGTGCCGGCTGGTGAGATCCACGGCAATCCGCGGGATGAGCTCGAAAGAGCTCACACGATCGCCGCTCGCATCGCGCAGGCGGGCGAGCAGCGCCACGGCGGCGCGCGGCTCGGGAACGGCGGCGAAGGCCGTGGCGAAGGCGCGTAGCTTCGGGAAGAGTTTCAGGCTCGCGGCGGTGACGATGCCGAGCGTGCCTTCGGCGCCGAGGAAGAGGGACTTGATGTCATATCCGGTGTTGTCCTTGCGCAGCGTGCCGAGCGAGGAGAGCAGTCGCCCGTCGGCGAGCGCCACCTCCAGGCCCAACACGAGGTCACGCATCATCCCATAGCGCAGCACGTGCACCCCGCCGGCGTTGGTGGCGAGGTTGCCGCCCAGCTGACAGCTCCCCTCGGAGCCCAGGCTGAGCGGGAAGAAGCGTTGCGCCTCGTCCGCCGCCCGTTGCAGATCTGCGAGTACACAGCCCGCCTCGGCCACGATGGAATAATTGAGCGGGTCGAGGTGCCGGATGCGGCTCAGGCGCGAGAGCGCGACGACGATCTGCCGCCCGGACTCGTCGGGTGTGGCCCCACCGCAATAACTCGTGTTGCCTCCCTGCGGGACGACGCCGATACGATGCTCATTACAGAAGGTCAGAAGCGCCGTCACCTCGGCCACGGTGCGGGGCAGAGCGACGCCGAGCGCGCGGCCGCGGTAGAGCCGGCGATGGTCGCTGAGGTAGGGCTCGAGGTCTGCCGCGCAGTCGTGCGCGTCGCCACGCAGGATGCCCTGAGCCCCGAGGATGTGCTCGAGGCCGCTCAGGGCTTGCGCGGGGCTGAGGGCCGGCACGGGTGGTGTCAGGCCGCCGGCAGGGCGCGCAGCGCCGCAATGCGCTCATCGAGCGGCGGATGACTCATGAACAGGCGCTGGATGCCGCGGGATACGGGTCCCGAGGTGATGCCGAAGGCCGCGAACTGGTGCGACGGCAGGGGCTCATGCGCCCTCTTCAGCGCCTCGAGCGCCGCGATCATGTTGGGTGTTCCGGCGAGGTGCGCGCCGCCGCGATCGGCCCGGAACTCACGCCAGCGCGAGAAGGCCATGACGATCATGTTCGCCAGGATGCCGAGCAGGATCTGCGCGACGATGACCGCGAGGAAGTAGGCCGGTCCGCGTCCGTCCTCGGAGCGAAAGAGCGTACGGTCGACCAGGTTGCCGATGATGCGCGACAGGAAGATCACGAAGGTGTTGACCACTCCCTGGATGAGGGTGAGGGTGACCATGTCGCCATTGGCGACGTGTGTCAGCTCGTGGCCCAGCACCGCCTCGATCTCCTGCTCGTTCATCGTGGCGAAGAGGCCGGTACTGACTGCCACCAGCGCGGCATCGCGGCGGTAGCCCGTGGCGAAGGCATTGGGTTGCGGCGAGTCGAAGACGCCGACTTCCGGCATGCCGACGCCGGCGGCGCGGGCGAGCCGCGCGACCAGATCGACCAGCCATCGCTCGGACGGCGTCGTCGGCTGGCTGATGACTCTCACGCCCATGGCCTTGCGGGCCATCCACTTGGACATGAGCAGGGAGATGAACGCGCCGCCGAAGCCGAATACGGCCGCGAAGGTCAGCAGCGCGCCCAGGCTGCTGCCGCGTACCACGAGCCACCGATCGAGCCCGACGAGGTGGGCGACGATCGTCAGTACGGCGAGCACCGCCAGGTTGGTGACGAGGAGCAGGAAAATGCGCTTCATGGCGCGTGCTTTGGGGCCGCGGCAGCGGCTTTTCAAGGATCAGTGCAGCAGGGTGCCGAGCGCCCGGCCTACCCCGAAGGCCAGGACTCCGGCACCGCCGCCGATCAGCACCATGCGCAGGGCCCCGCGCAGCGCCTGCCTGCCGGTGAACAGGCTGAGCGCAAGACCCACCGCAAAGAGCGCGACCAGGGTGAGTCCGGCGGTGCCAGCGAGCGCGCGGGAACCGGGCAGGCCGATGAGAAACGGCACCAGCGGCACGGCTGCGCCAGCGGCGAACGAGAGGAAAGAGGCCGTGGCCGCTCCCAGAGGCGAGCCTAAATCGTCCGGGTTCAAGCCGAGCTCCTCCCGGGATAGGACGTCGAGCGCCTGCTCCGGGCGAGCGAGCAATGCCTGGCTGACCTCACGCGCCTGCGCCAGCGCGACGCCACGCGCCGCGTAGATCAGTGCCAGCTCTTCCGCCTCTTCCTCGGGATATTCGGCGATCTCCTCGCGCTCGAGAGCGATCTGATATTCGTACATCTCACGCTGCGAGCGGACCGAAACATATTCTCCGGCTGCCATCGACAGCGCACCGGCGAGGAGACCGGCGACACCGCTCACCAGCACGAACGAGCTCGGCGCCGCCGCGCCCGCGACCCCCAGCACCAGGCTCGCGTTGGATACGAGGCCATCGTTGACGCCGAAAACGGTGGCTCTGAGATTGCCACCCAGACCGCCGCGATGGCGGACACCGACGTCCGACAGAGTTGTTGGCATCGCGTGCCCGCTGGCGACCGGCGCGGTATAGACGGACAGGCCGCGCAGCTTCATCGCGGCCAGCACGGAGCGCATGGCACGCGGTCCGAGCAGGCGCAGAAGTCTCGCGACGATGCGTGCCCGCAGAGAGGGCATGAACACGCGACCTTTTGCATTCGCGCGCACGGTGCCCTGGGCGGAGGTTTCCCACTTGGCCGCCTGCTCCTCGGCGGCGCCGGCCAGCTGGGAGAAGAGCCGCTGCTTGTGCGGGTCCGGCTCCGCGGCGGCGACCTGGCGGTAAAGCCACGCGGATTCCTTCTCGTGATACCAACTGTCCAGGATCATTGGCTAAAACCGGCCGGTGGCCGTTTTAGCGGCCAGCCCTTGAGCTCTTTGTGCCCGCAGGCAACGGAGCGGCCGTTGCCCGCGACGTCATTTGCTTTCGAACGGCTCAAGTAGCCAGCATGCGACTAGTATTGGTCGCGCTCGTCCGCTTCGTCTTCGTCCCAGTCGTCCTCATCCTCGTCATCCTCATCGTCGTCCCAGTCGTCGTCGTCCTCATCGTCCTCTTCCTCTTCTTCTTCGTCCTCATCCTCATCCTCCTCCTCCTCGGATTCGGCCCAGCCCTCCGGCTCGTCGATCCGCTCGAGGTCCATCTCATGCCAGGTCTCGAGGTCGATTTCCTCGATCTCGCCGTCGAGATACTCGATCTCGACCAGCTCCGAGTCCTCATCCACCGTGAGGACACGGAATGATTCCTCGTCTTCCAGGTTCTCGTACCACTGTGCGGGAACCGGCTCGTAATCTCTGCTCACCGATTTGCTTCCTCAGGTTGGCGGCTGCAAGTTTAGCGTATAGTTTTCCCATGGCCATCCCCCACACGCCATCATCCTCGCCCCTTGCCGGGGCGCGGCGTGTCGTGGTGAAGGTCGGTTCTGCGCTGCTGACGGACGCCGAAACCGGACGCATCAACCGGGCCTGGCTCGAAAGCCTGATCGAGGACCTTCTGCGGCTCAGGAAGCGAGATCAGCAGGTCATCCTGGTTTCCTCCGGGGCCATCTCGCTCGGCCGGCGGCAGCTCGGTCTGCCAAAGGGTCCGTTGCGGCTCGAGGAAAGCCAGGCGGCCGCGGCGGTCGGGCAGATCCGGCTTGCACATGCTTACAAGGAGCTACTGGAGAGCCGCGACGTCACTGTCGCCCAGGTCCTGCTCACCCTGGAGGATAGCGAGCGTCGACAGCGCTACGTGAATGCCCGCGCGACCCTGGAGACGCTGCTTTCCCTGGGCGCGCTGCCGGTGATCAACGAGAACGATACCGTGGCGACCGCCGAGATCCGCTACGGCGACAACGACCGGCTGGCGGCGCGGGTCGCGCAGATGGCAGCGGCCGATTGCCTGGTGCTGCTGTCGGATGTCGAGGGCCTTTACACGGCCGACCCGCACAAGGACCGTGCCGCGACCTTCATCGATGAGGTGCTCAAGATCACGCCGGAGATCGCAGCGATGGCTGGGCGCGCGGCCTCTGATGTCGGCTCGGGAGGCATGGCGACCAAGATCCTGGCGGCGCGGATCGCCGTCGCAGCCGGTTGTCACATGTGCATCGCCGCCGGTCACCATCGTCATCCCGTGAGACGCATCGAGGAGGGTGCGCGATGCACCTGGTTCGTGCCGAGCGCCACGCCGGTCGCCGCGCGCAAGCAGTGGATCGCCGGGACGCTGCGACCCGCCGGCGCCGTAACGATAGACCCCGGCGCCTTGCGGGCGTTGCTCGATGGCAGAAGCCTTCTGCCAGCCGGTGTCGTTAGCGCTCGCGGCAGGTTCGAGCGCGGTGACACCGTGAGTGTCCTCGCCACCGATGGCGCCGAGATCGCGCGCGGGATCGTCGCCTACTCGGACGTCGATGCGGCGAAGATCATGGGTCGCAAATCAGCGGATATCGCCGGCATCCTAGGCTTTCGCGGCCGCGATGAGATGATTCATCGCGATGACCTCGTGCTCCTCAACCAGGAGCCGGCGGCGAGGGAAAAGGTCGGGAGCTGAACGATGGGCGGCGAGTCGGCGAGCGCGGAGCTCGGCGGGCTGATGACACGGCTCGGACGCGGGGCAGTCGCTGCCGCCGCGGCTCTGGCGCAGGCCGGGACCGCCGCGAAGAACGCCGCGCTCGCGGCCGCGGCCGGGGCGATCCGTGCCGCCGCCGCGCGCATCCTCGAAGCCAACGGGCGCGACATGTCGGCAGCACGAGCCGCCGAGCTGAGCGGCGCGCTGCTCGATCGGCTGGCGCTCGACGAGAAGCGCATCGAATCGATCGCCTGCGGCATCGAGGACGTGCTGTCGCTTCCCGATCCGATCGGCAGTACCGCGGCCGAGTGGCGGCGGCCAAACGGCCTCAGGATCCAACGCGTACGGGTACCGCTCGGCGTCATCGGAATCATCTACGAGAGCCGACCGAACGTCACCGCGGACGCCGGCGCGCTCTGTCTGAAATCGGGTAACGCCGTGATCCTGCGCGGCGGCTCGGAGAGCCGGCATTCCAACGCCGCGATACACGCCTGCCTGGGAGAGGGTTTGACGGCCACCGGACTACCCGCGGAATGCATTCAGTTGGTTCCGACGACCGACCGGGCTGCGGTCGGCTACATGCTGGCGGGCATGACGGACTACATCGACGTCATCGTCCCGAGGGGCGGCAAGAGCCTGGTGGCGCGCGTCCAGCAGGAGGCGCGGGTGCCGGTCATCGGCCACCTGGAAGGCAACTGCCACGTGTATGTCGATCGTGATGCCGACGTGCGCATGGCGCAGACCATCGCCCTCAACGCGAAGATGCGCCGCACCGGAATATGCGGGGCCGCCGAAACCCTGCTGATCGACCGCGGCTGCATCGACACGCACCTCGTACCGGTCGTGCATGCGCTGTTGGATGCAGGCTGCGAGGTGCGTGGCGATGCGCTCGTGCAGAAGGCGGATGGGCGCGTTCGCGCGGCATCGGAGGAAGACTGGTACACGGAATATCTCGATGCGATCATCGCCGCGCGCGTGGTGGATGGGGTGGACGGCGCGATCGCGCACATTGCCAAATACGGCTCGGCGCATACCGAGTCGATCGTCACCCGCAACGAGGCGACCGCGGAGCGCTTCCTCCAGCGGGTGGACAGCGCCATCGTCCTCCACAACGCCTCGACGCAGTTCGCCGACGGAGGCGAGTTCGGCATGGGGGCGGAGATCGGCATCTCCACCGATCGCTTCCATGCCCGCGGCCCCGTGGGCGTCGAGCAGCTGACGAGCTATAAGTACGTGGTGCGCGGCTCGGGCCAGATCAGGCTGTAGAGACGACGCCGTCGAGCGCCGCGATCCCGCCGCGCAGCGAGAACACCTGCACATAACCCCGCGAGCGCAGCTCCTGCGCCGCCGCGAAGCTGCGCTTGCCGCTGGCGCAGACGAGGAGGTACCTGCCGAGGGGAGCCAGCGCTGTGTCGCCGTGGAGCAATTCCGCGACGGGCAGATGGCTGGCGCGCGAGCACGGTGTGGCAGCTCGCGCCACTTCGTGCGGCTCACGGATATCGACCACCTCCAGACCGGCTGCCAGCGCCTGCTCCAGAGAATCGAAGCGGAGCTCGATGTCAGTGGCCGCGCTGGCCGCGGCGCTCGGGCTGCCGGTAGCAGCAGCCCGTCTCGCGGCGTGGTCAGGACAGTCGGGGGCGCGGCGGGTGCGCACGCGCGTAATGGCGAGTGTGAGCAGGTCCAGCATCAGCAGCTCGTCCGCGAGCTGTCCCGGCAGATCCAACAGCAGCTTCAGGGCCTCGAGCGCCTGCAGGCTGCCGAATGTGCCGGGCACCGGTCCGAGGACTCCGGCCTCGGCGCAGTTGCCGACGAGGCCATCCCGGGTCGCCTCCGGCCAGACGCAGCGCAGGCAGGCGCCGCCGCGCTCCGGCCGCACCACCTGCAGCTGGCCCTCGTACTGGTAGACGCTCGAGAAGATGATCGGCTTGCACAGTCGCACGCAAGTGTCATTCAACATGAACTTGGTCGCGAAGTTGTCCGTGCAGTCGATGACCAGCGAGTAAGGCTCGATGATTGCCGGCGCCGTGGCCGCATCGAGCCGCACCGCGTGTGTGCCCAGCGCGACCTCGGGGTTCAATGCATGCAGGCGCGCCGCCGCCAGCTCGACTTTCGGCTTGCCCACGTCTGCCAGCGCATAGAGCGTCTGGCGGTGGAGGTTGGAGGCTTCGAGCCGATCGCCGTCGACCAGACCGATGCGGCCGACGCCCGCGGCCGCAAGGTAAGTCATGACGGGCACGCCGAGGCCACCGCAGCCCACCACCAACACCGCCGCGCGGCGCAGCTTTTCCTGGCCGGCCTCGCCGACCTCCCGCAACGCCTTCTGGCGGGAATAGTCGGGTGTGAGCGCGGCTGCCCGCAGGTGGGTTTCATGAGCGTCGGGGTGCTCTCCGGCATGCTGCGCACAGCGCTCGCAGTTTACCCAGCCGGAGTCGCCGTTCTCGTAGTACTCCTTCTTCCAGATGGGCACCCGGTGCTTGACCTCGTCGATGATGTAGCGGCAGGCGCGAAATGCCTCGTCACGGTGGCGGGCCGTCACCCCGACCCACACCGCCTTGTCGCCGATCTCGAGCGCCCCGATGCGGTGCACGCAAGCGGCATGCTGCACGCCGAACCGGGCGACTGCCTCGGCGATGATCCGCTCGCCTTCCTTGACCGCGAGCGGCTCGAAGGCTTCGTACTCCAGGCGGCGTACGCGCAGTCCCTCATTGTGATCGCGCACCCAACCCTCGAAGGCGGCATAGCCACCGCAGGCGGGATCGCTGAGCGCGGCCCGCAGAGCGAACTCATCGAAGGCAGTGGAGGAGAAGCGGAAAGTCATCACATCAGTCAAGCTCGCTGCAAGCTAACGTCCCTGGATAGGCACCCGGCCCGGCCGTCCGTGGCCGTGCGTTCGCGCGGATCGAGGACACGTTAACCCACATTATTCACGAAATCTGACGCAGCGCAGCCGCGGGGCCTCGCTTCGAAAGGCATTTCCCGGGCCGCCGTGAATACGTCCCTGTAGGCTGCGGGAAAAACCTCCTGTTTTTCACGCCCCGGGAAATGCCTTTCGAATCAAGCCCCCGCTGAATGATTTCGCCGTTCATGAATAATCCGGGTTAAGTGTCCTCGATACAGGCACCGCACTCACCCCCCAGCCACCGGCGGAATAAATACAACTGAATCGCCGTCGTTCAGCCGCTGCCCCCAATCGCCGAACTCGGAGTTGACCGCGACGCGCAGCATTTCCGCGGCGAGCGAGAATGGATATCGTCCCTTGAGCTCCTCATAGAGCGCGCGCGGAGTACTGGCTGTCGTAACGAGCGACTCGGAGCTGCGTCCCGCCTGCTCACGCAGCAGGGCGTAATACTGGACGTTGATTTGCAGCGCGGCGCCCGGTGAGCTCTCGGAGGCCGAAGGCGCGGAACCTGCCGAACGGCGCAGACGATACGCTGCGGAGCCGTACTCCTGCGGTGTATTCACGTTGTCGAGCGCTCCGGGCTCGGGCTGATCGATAAGCCGGGTGTCCGCGTTGATCAGGAACTTTCGCGGGCAGTCGCGTCCGCTCGCGACATGGGCGCGGATCGCTTCACGGCTCGATGGCTCGTAGATCGCGCAGAGGGGTTCCGGCAGGCCATCGCGGCTCGAGCGGTACGCCGTCGCCTGCTGCTCGGGCCGCCGTGCGCGCAGGAGATGCGCGAGCGTCTGCTGATCGAGGAGCGGCAGGTCGCAGGCGAGCACCAGCCAGGCCGCATGCGGATGGCGCGATTGCGCGGCGATGATGCCCGCGATGGGTCCTTCGACCTCGCCGGAATCGACGATCTGGGCGAAGCGGGCGCGCAGCGCATCGCCGGCCTGATCGGGCCGAACGGACACGAAGACCCGCTCGACGAGAGGCGTGACCAGCTCGACCGCGCGCTCGAGCTGGCTGTGCCCGGCGTACTCGAGAGTCGCCTTGTCGCGCTGCATGCGTGTGCTGTGTCCACCGGCGAGCACGAGCCCGTACAGCGGCGCCGCGGCGTTGCCGGCGCGTCGGGACGGGGAGACTGCAATCGACTCGTCCATATCAGTATTTTACCGCGGCGCGCTTGTAGGCGCGCTTGCCGCCCGTTTTCTCGAGCAGGCGGACGCTTGTGATCTCGATGTCATGCGAGAGCGCTTTGCACATGTCGTAAATCGTGAGCGCGGCGACCGTGGCGCCGGTCAGCGCCTCCATCTCCACACCGGTGCGGTGATGTACGGCAACTCGGCAGCGCACCACGACCTCGCCACCGCGACGGTCCTCGATCTCGACCGAGCAATGCTCGAGCGCGAGCGGATGGCAGAAGGGGATGAGCTCGTGCGTGCGCTTCGCAGCCATGACGCCCGACACGATGGCCGTGTCGAAGACCGGTCCCTTCTTGGTGCGGTGGCCGCTGGCGCGCAGCGCCGCAGCCACGCCGCGCGGCAGGCGAACTCTCGCCTCCGCGACAGCCTCCCGGTGTGTGGCCTCCTTATTGCCAACATCCACCATGGTCGGGCGATTGCGGCTGTCGAGGTGAGAGAGTCCGGAGCGCCCCATCAGCCACCGATGTAGAACATCTCGACCTTGCGCGCGTCGTCGGCCGATTCCCGCTGCGCCTGCCGCTGCTCGCTGTAATTGTCGCTGCGGTCCAGCCACACGCGGCGCAGAGTCTCGAGCAGCTCATCATCGCTCGCGCCGCTGCGCAGAGCGTCCCGCAGGCTGGTGCCCCGCGTCGCGAAGAGGCAGGTGTAGATCACGCCATCCGACGACAGGCGCGCGCGCGAGCAGTCGCCGCAGAAGGGCTGAGTCACCGAGGAAATGAACCCCACCTCGCCGCCCCCGTCCGCGAAGGCGTAGCGCTCCGCCACTTCTCCCCGATATGCACGGCCGCGCGGCTCCAGCGGCCACCGCTCGCCGATGCGCGCCAGCAGCTCCCGCGACGGCACCACCAGCTCCGGGCGCCAGTCGTTGCGATTGCCGACATCCATGTACTCGATGAACCGGACGATCACCCCGGTGCCGCGGAAGCGCTCGAGCAGGCCGAGCACGGTGTGGTCGTTGACGCCACGCTGAACCACTGCGTTGACCTTGATCGGCTGCAGGCCAGCGCGCCGGGCGTGCTCGATCCCCGACAGCACGTCCTCCAGCCCGTCGAAGCCCCCGCTCATGCGGCGGAAGACTTCCGGGTCGGCGCTGTCGAGGCTGACCGTGATGCGCTGCAGTCCCGCCGCTCGCAGCTCGAACGCATTCTTGGCGAGGAGCACCCCATTGGTGGTCAGGGCGATGTCGTCGATGCCCTCGATGGCGGTC
>JBOIAB010000037.1:0-2396 GCA_050738635.1 Steroidobacteraceae bacterium | reverse complement strand
GTGCTCCGATGCCGGTCCAACGCCCCTGTCGGCTTACGGGTTCGGTCCGGCAATGGGACCTTGGGGTGGCGCGGTCTGCGATCTGCTCAGAGTGCCGTACGCGGATGCCATGCTTGTGCCGGTCCCTGATCGTCTCGATCCACTCAGGCTCGCGAGTGCGAGCGACAATCTGCCGGATGCCTGGAGAGCGGTGGGACCTTTGTTGCAGAAGCGTCCTGGGACTGCAGTCCTGATCATCGGCGGAGGCGCTCGAAGCATCGGCCTATACGCCGTCGGCATTGCCGTGGCTCTCGGTGCAGGTCGCGTCGATTACGTCGATTACCATCCTGAGCGACTCAAGATTGCTGAATCGCTGGGCGCGGCCGTCATCGAGTCACGACGCACCAACGGCTGGTTCAGCAAGCGTGCGCCACGCGTTCATGGAGAGTTCGAAATCGCCGTAGAAGCCAGCGCGACTGCTGCTGGACTGCGTTACGCCCTTCGATCCTTGTGCCCGGGTGGCATATGCACAGCTGTCGGCTACTATTTCGCCAAGAGCACCGGCCTGCCGCTGCTGCAGATGTACGCCAACAGTACGACGCTGAGGATCGGCGTGTCGCACGCGCGCGCCGATTTGCCCGCCGTAATCGATTTCATTGCCCAAGGAACCTTCGACCCGTTGAAGGTTGCCACGCTGATCGCGGACTGGGACGACGCGCCTGAAGCATTCACGACGCGGACGACCAAGGTGATCGTTCGCCGAGGGACTCTCGGCCGCATCGCCGGCGAGGGTGCTGGTAACCAGAGCTTCAACGGGATACATCCTGTGCTTCCACCAGCGAACGTCAGGTAAGCGGAATATCAGCCCGTTCGCCTGGCCGACAGGTCTTGGCCGGATCGAGCCGATTGTCCGCCATCTCGCTGACGGCGGAGCCATCCCCCGCAGGTCACAGGACTCCCAACGTGCACATCTCATTCGTATGATATCCTTTATTCGACCCGTGATTCGAAGCCAGAACCTTTCAAGCTGCGAGAGCCACAGTTGGAGCGCGAATAATGATCATGGCACGGCGCTGGGCTCCATTCGTCCTCGGATTATTCATTTTCGCAAGCGCTGCTCATTGCGTAGCTGCTGCATCTCGAGCTGCCGCTTACCAGAGGGGCATGCGGCCAACGCCAACCGATTCCGTTCCACTCTGGGCCTTTCCCAGCAGCGGCCATGGGTCGGACTCGCCGAGCACCGCTGCGCGGGAGATTCGCCTGCCAGGCAGCCAGCGGAGTTTCACTGCCGCGCAACTTGTAGACCGCACGACCGCCGTAGACTGGTTTCCGGCTGCGCATCCGCCGATGCCTCCTGTTGTGAGGGGTGGCCGAGGGCCCGCCTCCGCGTGCGGGTTCTGTCACCTACCGGAAGGTGCCGGTCGCCCCGAGAATGCTGCACTCGCCGGCATGCCTTTTGTCTACCTGTCACAACAGCTCCGTGATATGAGATCCGGTGCTCGCAAGCTCGTCAATGCGCACTTCGTTCCAGGCGCGCTTATGCTCGAAGTCATTCGCCAGACGAGTGCAACCGATGCTGACGCGGCGGCCCGATATTTCTCCGGATTGCGCTACACCAAACAGGTGAAGGTGATCGAGTCCGATCGCATCCCGCATTCGGTCGCGCACGGCTTCGTGTATTTCTTCGAAAAAAGCCGCCGCAAGGTTTCGCTCGGCGAGCGCATCATCGAAGGCCCGGACGATCCGGAGCGATTCGAAATGCGCGACCCGCGCACGACCTACACGGCGTACGTACCCGTCGGATCGATCGCGCGCGGCGCCGCTCTAGCGCAGGGTAATGGAAGCTCGCGGCCCCCGTGCGCACTCTGCCACGGACCGGGTCTCGGAGGCACCTCCATTGGCCCTCCGATCGCCGGCCGCTTCCCGACATACCTCTTCCGCCAGCTGTACGCGTTTCAGGCTGGTACGCGTGAAGGCACCACCGCAACGTTGATGAAGCCGATCGTCGCAGGTTTCTCCAGAAGAGACATGATCGATCTCGCCGCGTATGTCGGCTCGCTCACCCCGAACGGGGGCCGCTAGGCAAAGCAGGAAACCAAAGGGGCCGTACGTCCGCTTCCGGGCAGCTCAGGCGGATGGTCGTATGACACCTCCTGGGCCGACATGAGCGGTTGGAACGCCGCGTGAATGGCGGCAGCATCGGTGCGGAGCGTTTCAGCCGCGGCCAATGATCTGCCCGAAATCCCGATTCGAAGCCCCCAGGGCGAGAAGTGACCGCACTAACAGATCTATTCAGCGCGAGGAATCGGAGGCACTGCTGGCGGCGACACAGCACTTGATCGATGAGGTAACCGTCGACCACCGTTTCACGGCGGACGACATATGCAGCATGCATCGGCAGTGGCTAGGTGGCATTT
>JBOIAB010000036.1:0-9373 GCA_050738635.1 Steroidobacteraceae bacterium | reverse complement strand
TGATGATGTAGAGCTTGCGCTCGAATTCGGCCTCATCGCGCACGCGGGGGCCGCGCCCGATGAATACCTGGCGGATGAAGGGCTCGCCGGCCCGCGCGGTCTCCCCGAGGGAGCTGTTGTTCACCGGCACCGTGCGCCAGCCGAGGATCGTCTGCCCTTCGGACTGGATGATGTGCTCGAACACCTCGACGAGCCGGCGCCGCCGCGTGGGATTGCGGGGGAAGAAGACGAGCCCGCTCGCGTATTCCCCGGGCCCCGGGAGCGAGAAGAGGCGGTCCTTCTTCGCCACGTGCTGGAAGTAGGCATGGGGCATCTGGATGAGCACGCCCGCGCCGTCGCCGGTATTCGCCTCGCAGCCGCAGGCGCCCCGGTGATCGAGGTTGCGCAGCACCTGGATGCCCTGCTCGAGGATGCGGTGCGATTTGCGACCCTTGACGTCGACGACGAAGCCGACGCCGCAGGCCTCGTGCTCGAACCACGGGTCGTAGAGTCCTTGCTTTCCCGGAGCAAGGTGCGGCGGACGGCGCGGCGCTCCGGGGGGCACCCGGGGGCTGCGCGCCGTGGCACTCCGGCGCTGATGTCGCATGGTTAAATAAGCCTCGTACGATGAAAGGCACGCGCGGGCGCTCGCACGGATCGAGAACACGCCCAGTGTCCTCGATGAACACACCGTGCTCGCCCGCAAAATTGTCTAAAGCTGGAGGGCGGATCGCGGCGCTGCACCCGGACGCGTGAGATGGAGTCCGGGCGGCGCGTGCCCGTCTGAGCCGCCTATATACTTCGATAATATCCGCCTCTGGCACCGGGTCAATGGCGGCACGGACCTTTTTTCGGACTTTTATGAAAATTGCAACTTTCAATGTCAATGGCATCGGCGCGCGCCTGCCGGCGCTGCTCGAATGGCTCGGCCGCGAGTCCCCCGACGTCGCCTGTCTGCAGGAGCTCAAGGCCCCGGATGCCGCCTTTCCACTGGCAGCGGTTCGCCTCGCCGGCTACGAGGCGGTGTGGCACGGGCAGCGCTCGTTCAACGGCGTTGCCATCCTCGCCAAGGGCGCGCCGCCGGTGGAGGTCCGCCGCGGGCTGCCGGGCGATCCCGACGATACCCACAGCCGCTACATCGAGGCGGAAATCGGCGAGCTCGTGGTCGGCTGCCTTTATCTGCCGAATGGCAATCCGCAGCCGGGACCAAAGTTCGACTACAAGCTGGCCTGGCTCGAGCGGTTCATCCTCCATGCGAAGATGCTCCGCAGTCTCGGCAGACCGGTGGTTCTGGCAGGCGACTACAACGTCGTGCCAACTGACTCCGATATCTACGATGCGACCAACTGGCGCAAGGACGCACTGTTGCAACCGCAGAGTAGAGCGGCATATCAGCGTCTGCTTGATCAAGGCTGGACGGACGCCTTGCGCGCGCGCCATCCGACGGAACGAATCTACACGTTCTGGGACTTCTTTCGGGATCACTTCAAGCGCGACGCGGGACTGCGTATCGATCATCTCCTTCTGAGCCCGGACCTGGCGGCCCGCCTCATCGATGCCAACGTCGACAGATGGGTGCGCGGCGGCGCGAAGCCGAGCGACCATGCGCCCACTTGGGTGGACCTCGGGCCGCCCTAACTGCCGTCAATGGCCGCCTTCAGCGGGAACCCGGCGGCGGTTTTTACATTTGTACCCTGCTTACCTAGAGTAGAGTGGTGACGGGAACGACGCGCAGCGAGAAACCGGCTCTGACGGCCATCGCCCTGTTTCTGGATGTCGATGGCACATTGCTCGAGATTGCCGCAACTCCCCAGGCGGTATCGGTGTCCGACGACCTGCGGGAGCGGCTGCGGACTCTCGCTCAAGCGGGCGGCGGAGCCGTGGCGCTCGTCAGCGGACGTGCGATCATGGATCTCGATGCGCTGTTTGCACCGCTGAGGCTGCCTTCGGCAGGTCTGCACGGCTTCGAGCGACGCGGCGTCTCCGGCGAATACTGCAGGCGGCCGCTCCCAGCCGCCGCCGCGCTCGAGGCCGCGCGCGCGGCAATGTTGGATCTCGGGCGGCGGCACGCGGGCCTGCTCGTGGAGGACAAGCGATTTGCGCTGGCGCTGCACTACCGTAAGGCGCCGCACCTGGAGGACACTGTGGTGAGAGCAATGGAGGATGTGGCCGCAGGGCTCGGGCAAGAGCTCGAGCTGCAGCATGGCAAGATGGTCGTGGAGCTGCGTCCCGCCGGCGCGACCAAGGCGCAGGCCGTGGCGGCGTTC
Source organism: Steroidobacteraceae bacterium (assembly GCA_050738635.1). GTDB lineage: Bacteria > Pseudomonadota > Gammaproteobacteria > Steroidobacterales > Steroidobacteraceae > 13-2-20CM-66-19. The sequence continues at coordinate 7,127 of JBOIAB010000036.1, read as the reverse complement.
ATGGCGGAGGCACCGTTTGCCGGCCGACTGCCGGTCTTCATCGGTGACGATCTGACGGACGAGCCGGCATTCGAGCTCGTCAACCGACTCGGTGGCCTCTCGGTGGTAGTGAGCACCACGCGCCCTTCAGCCGCGCGGACCCGTCTCGCGGATGTGACCGCGGTCCATGACTGGCTCGCGCAGTTGCAGGCGCAGCCCGCAGCCGCGCTACGGACTCAATCCTGATGGCGCGGCTGATAAACGTCTCCAACCGCGTGCCGCTGGCGAAAACCGCGGCCCCGGGCGGGCTCGCGGTCGGCGTGCTGGCCGCCATGCGCGCGCGTGGCGGACTGTGGTTCGGCTGGAACGGCGAGACCACCAGCCAGGAGCCCGGAGAGCCGGAGATCACCATTCGCGACTCTCTGACCTACGCCACCATTCCGTTGCCGCAGACCCTTTACGAGCGCTACTACAGCGGCTTCGCCAACGGCACCCTCTGGCCGCTGTTTCATTACTTCCTCGCCGGCTTTCGCTACGAGGACCAGGAATACGCCGCCTATGAGCAGGCCAATGCACTGTTTGCCGCGCGGCTGGCGCCGCTGCTCACGCCGGGCGACCTGATCTGGGCACACGACTATCACCTCATTCCCCTGGCGGAGAAGCTGCGGGCGCAGGGCGCACGCCAGCCGATGGGCTTTTTCCTTCACGTCCCCTTCCCGCACTTCGAGGTGCTGCGCGCACTGCCGACCTTCGCCGAAATCCTGCGCGCGCTGCTGGCGTACGATCTGGTCGGCTTTCAGACCGAGACCGACCGCAAGAGTTTTCTCGATGCCGTGCGCGTCCTCTGGGGTGCCGACGCGGTCGACGAGGACGGTGCGGTGAACAGCAACGGGCGCACGATCCGCACCGGCGTATATCCCATCGGTGTCGACGTCGATGCGATCGCGCAGGGCGCCGCCAAGGCGTCAGGCTCGGCGCCGGTGCAGCGGATGATGCAAAGCCTGGTCGGCCGGCAGCTCATCGTCGGCGTCGACCGGCTCGACTACAGCAAGGGGTTGCTCGAGCGCTTCCAGGCTTACCGGCAATTCCTCGAGGGTTACCCGGAGCAGATCGGGCAGGTCACATTTCTGCAGATCGCACCTCTCGGGCGGCAGAAGGTGCAGGCCTACGCCCAGATCCGTGACGCGCTCGAGCAGAGCTCCGGGCGCGCCAACGGCCGCTTCGCCGACGCCGACTGGACGCCCATCCGTTATCTCAACCGCAACTTCCCGCATGCCACGCTGATGGGCTTCCTGCGGGCCGCCCAGGTTTGTCTCGTGACCGCGCTGCGCGATGGCATGAATCTCGTCGCCAAGGAGTTCATCGCCGCGCAGGACCCGGACGATCCGGGGGTGCTGGTGCTCTCCAATCGCGCCGGCGCCGCCTGCGAGCTGACCGAGGCGCTGCTCGTCAATCCCTACGACACCAGGGGCATCGCCCGCGCCATCCAGCGCGCGCTCACCATGCCGCTGGCAGAGCGCCGCGCGCGTCACGCGACCTCACTCGCCACCTTGCGCGAGAACGACATTCACCGCTGGCACACGCGCTTCATCGACGATCTGCAGGCGGCGCGCGGACGCTCCTCGCCCCGCAGGAGCGCGGAGCCCACCGAGCTTTCGGCCTTTCGCCGCCACTAGTGGGGCCGGCGACCCAGGGAGCGGCCCCGGGCTCTATTGACTCTCTTTCGGCCGCGCAATGGAGCCGCGCACCACCAGCTCCAGATTGAGGCGCGGGCGCGGGATCGGCCGCGGCCAGCCGTGCCGGTGCGGCCGATGTTGGATGATGAGATCGGCGGCGATCCGCGCGATCTCGCGCACCGGCTGGCGCACCGTGGCGAGCTGCGGCCAGATCATGCTGGCGACCGGTGCATCGTCGAAGCCGGCGATCGACAGCTCCCCCGGCAGCTCGAGTCCCAGCTGCCGCGCGGCACAGGCCGCCGCCGCCGCCATGTCGTCGTTGCTCGCAAAAATCGCCGTCGGGCGCGAGCTCGAGGCCAGGATGCGCCGCGCGCACTCCAGGCCATCGGAGAACTCGAAATTGCCGGTCTGCACGAGCTCGGGCTCGATGCTCACGGCACGCGCATGCATGGCGTCCGCGAAACCGAGATAGCGCTGTTCGGTCGCCCGGTGTCCGGGCGGCCCCAGCATGAAGCCGATTCGCCGGTGCCCTTGCTCGAGCAGCTGCACCGTCATCTGCCGCGCCGCCGCGCGGTCGTCCGTATCGACCGAGGGTGAGTCGACCGGCTCGCGCATGGGCGCGATGTGCACGGCCGGGACTCCTGCCTCCGCCAGTGCGGCGCGCACCACCGGATGGTCACTCAACGGCGGCAGCAGAATGGCGCCTTCCAGGCGCAGCTGCCGCACCAGCATGGTCACGTCGCGCGCCATCTCCTTGCTGGCGATGTCGAGCGGTTGCACCATCAGGTGCAGATCCGATTCGCGGCAGCGTTGCACCGCGCCGGTCAGGAACTCGTTCAGGTAATCGCCCGGCTTGTCATAGAAGAGGCCGATGAGGAACGAGCGCGCGCCGGCCAGGCCCCGCGCATTGAGATTTGGCTGATAATCGAGCTGCCGGATGGCCTCCACGATGCGCGCGCGCGTCTCGCCCCGGACGCCGCGCTCGTTGTTGATGACGCGGGAGACGGTCTTCGGCGAGACCTGGGCCCGATCCGCGACCATCTGGATCGTCGCCGGTCCGCGCCGCTCGCTCATCTCTTTGCTCATTCGGGTACGATAAAACAAATGTCAACGCTGTCAACCGGCGCGTCCCTTCTCGACCTCCTGGTCGTGATCGCATGCGCCACTGGCATCGTCGGGTTCGGGCTGGCCGTCTCGCGCCGCCGGGCCAAGGCGGAGGAGTACTTCCTTGCCTCGCGTGCCTCGCGCTGGCCCGCCATCGGACTGGCGCTGTTCGCTTCCAACATCTCCTCGACGGCGATCGTGGGGCTCGCCGGAGCCGCCTACGTCATGGGCATCTCCGTGTACGACTACGAGTGGTCGGCCGGCGTCGTGCTCGTCTTCTACTGTGTGTTCCTGCTGCCCTTCGTGTTGCGCAGCCGCGCCTACACCATGCCGGAGTTTCTCGAGCGCCGCTACGACGGCCGGGCGCGCCTGTATTTCGCGGTGCTCAACGTCTTCCTCAACGTCTTCGTGGATTCGGCCGCGGCGCTCTACTGCGGCGCGCTCGTCTGCCGGACCCTGCTACCCGGGCCGCCGCTGTGGGCGATCGTCGCGGTGCTGGCGGGCGCGGCGGCCCTCTATACACTGGCCGGCGGCCTGCGTGCCGTGATCTACACGGAGGCTGTGCAGGCGGTACTGCTGATCACCGGCGCGGTCATCATATCGGTCGCCGCCTTCACTCACGCGGGCGGCTGGCACGCCATCGCACGCGGGGTCGATCCGGCAATGCTGTCGCTGATCCGGCCGGCCGGTGATCCCGGCGTCCCCTGGCCCGGACTCGTGCTCGGTATCCCGGTGCTCGGAATCTATTACTGGTGCACCAACCAGTACATGGTGCAGCAGACGCTGTCGGCGCGGAGTCTCGACGACGGGCGCGGCGGAGCGCTGTTCGCGGGCCTGCTGAAACTGACCGTGCTCTTCCTGATGATCCTGCCCGGGACGTTCGCGCTCGTGCTCTTCCCGCACCTCGCGCGTTCGGATCTGGTCTATCCGACGCTGATGCTGCAACTGCTGCCCGAAGGACTGCTGGGGCTGGTCGCGGCCGGCTTCGTCGCCGCCACCATGGCTTCGGTCGCCTCCACACTCAACTCCGCCTCCACCATCATCACCATGGATGTGGTGAAGCGGATGGCTCCCGACCTGCCCGAAGGGCAGATCGTGCGCATCGGACGCCGAAGCATGGTGGTGCTGCTGGTCGTGGCGGTGCTCTGGGCGCCGCAGCTGCCGCAATTCGGCACCCTCTGGCAGTATCTGCAGGCGATGCTGGCGTATGCCGTGCCGCCCGTCGTCGCGTTGGTTCTGACCGGCACGTTCTGGCGGGGCGCCAACGCAGCGGGTGCGGCGGCTACGTTGGTGGTGGGCACCGCTTGCGGCATCGCGCTCTTCATTGCGAACGTGCCGCTGCACCTCCTGCATCTGCACTTCCTCTACGTCGCGCCGCTCCTCTTGGCCCTGGACACGGCAATCCTGGTCGTCGTGAGCCTGCGCAGTCGCGCGCCGCCGTCCGCCGTTGCCTCGGCGCTGGTCTGGACGCCGGCGCATTACCGCGCGGAGACGGAGCGGCTGCGATCCGTTGCGCTGTGGCGCAACTACCGCGCGCAGGCCGTGGTCCTGCTCGTCCTGACAGTTATGGTCGTCGTGGCATTCAGATAGTCATTCGGCCGCGGCGCCCACGGCCACCCACGCCAGGTCGGCGTTGGACACGGATTCCAGCTTGAAAGTGCGCGCCTCCGCCGCCATCCGCGTGAGCGCCTGCGCCAGCGGCATCGGCGGCTTGGTGTCGCCCTTCTTGACCTTGTGGAAGCGCACCGGATTGATCCGTGCGACCACGTAATTGCGCAGGTATGGTGACTTGAAGCCGCGCTGCTGCAATGCGGCAATCACCTTCTTCACCTGCGCGTCGATCTCCAGCAGCCGGGCGGCATGATCTTCCCGCTCCCGCAAGCTGCTGGCCAAAGGCTTGTCGGCGAAGCGGTCGACCTTCTTCAGCAGCGCGCTGTAGGCGCCGCCGGCGAAGCGCGACGCCTGCTCATAAACCACTCCCAGCGTCAGCAGCTCCGGCGCCTCGAACTCAGCCGCCAGTGATGACTCGCTGCCACCCTTCTGCTTCTTCGCCAGGCTGCGCGCCATGCGGATCACCTCGAGGCTGCGGTCACGCAGGTTATGCGCCTTCTCGGTGTTCAACGCCAGGATGCGGTAGGCCAGCGCCTCATCGGGCGAGATGAGCGCGGTAATCTGCCGCAGGCCGAGCACCTTCGCCGCCGCGAGCCGGTGCCGGCCGTTCGGCGTCCAGAGCTTTCCGTCCTCGCCCTGCACCACGATCAACGGATCGAGAAAGACGGCCGTCTCGCCTATTTTCTCGGCCAGCCGCTTGGCGTGTGTCGGCGAGAGGTCTCGCTGGAACGGTGTCGGCTGCACAGCCGCGAGCGGTAGACAAGCGAGCAGCAGCGGCCGCCCACCCATCGGCTCGTGATAGGCTCCGATCGGCGCGCCGCCGGCTTCGCGTACCAGCGTCACCAGCGCGGCCACTTCCGGACTGTCGATCGCGACGGCGATCTGCGATGCGTCCAGACCGCGTGCCTGTGCGCCCGGAGCCAGCTTTCCTCTTGCGCGCTTGGATGGGGTCCGGCCACGCGTGCCGGAGGTCTTCTTGCGAGCTGCCATGCGCGCTACGGTGCACAATAACCCGGCTGCGCGCAAGTCGCTGCCGCTGCCACCTTCGAAGCAGAGTCGCTATGGACGTAGCCTTGCCAGCATCACGCGCCCCAGCCGGGGGCCTCCCGGCGCAGCGCATCGACTCCCAGGGGCGCGCGCACGTTGATTTTCGCGCGGTGCTGGCGCTCGCCCTGCCGCTGATGGCCAACAGCGCGGTGCAGATTATCCTGAATCTCACCGACATGTGGTTCGTCGGGCACATCTCGACCGACGCCCTGGCCGCCGTCGGCGCGGTTCAATGGACAGTCATCGCCGTCGTCCTGGTGCTCGGAGGTGCAAGCCTGGCGGTGCAGACGCTCGCCGCGCACGCCCACGGCGCACGGCTTTATCGGCGGGCCGCCCAGGCCGCCTGGACGGCTTTATGGCTGACACTCTGTGCAGCACCCCTCTTCATCGCGCTCGGCGCCGCAGGAAAGGAGTGTCTGGCACCGTTCGGCTTCACCCCGCGGATCGCCGCCCTGGCGCAGGAGTTCTGGTTCCCGCGCATCGGCGGCGCGTCCTTCGGTGTTGCGGCATGGGCGATGATCGGCTTCTTCAACGGCATCGGCCGGCCCCGCGTCAGTTTCTTTGTCGCCATATCGACCGCGATCGCCAACGCCATCTTCAACTACATCTTCATCTTCCACCTGGGCTGGGGCGTCGCGGGATCCGCGTGGGCGAGCAACGTCGCGCAGGCTGTGGGATTTGCGATGGCATTCAACCTCTTTCTCCGAGTGCCGTTCCGTCAGTCCCACAAGTCGCACCTGTCGTGGCGCCCGCGCAAGCGCCTGCTGCGCGAGCAACTCCGCCTCGGATTACCCATGGGTATGATGCCCGCGGCAGACGTCCTCGGATTCTCCGTGTTCCAGATGATGGAAGTACGTTATGGCACCGTGCCCGGGGCGGCGACGCAGATGGTGTCCGTCCTGACCTCGATCGCCTACCTGCCAGGCATCGGCATTGCCACCGCCGGGACCACCCTCGTGGGGCAATCCATCGGGGCCGGTGACCGGGAATGGGCGATGCGGCTCGGCACACGGGTGATCCTGCTAGCGGCACTGGTGATGGGCGGCATCGGCTTGGCGCTCGCGATCGTGGGACCCTGGGTGCTGCCGCTCTTTGCCGCCGCGCACGACAGCAATGCGGCCGCCGCGGTGACTCTCGGCATCGGGCTTCTCTGGCTCGCCGCCGCGTATCAGTTCTTTGACGGACTGAATCTCGGCAGCAGCATGTGTCTGCGCGGCGCGGGCGACGTCCGCGTGCCGGTCGCGATCGTCTTCCCGGTGTGCTGGCTCGTGTTCCTGCCGCTCGCGCACATCCTGACGTTCGCGCCCGGTCAGGGTTGGTTTCACTTCCTGCCGCAGCTGGGCTATGGCGTCCGCGGTGGCTGGACTGCCGTGCTGGTTTACATCTTCCTCCTCGGCATGACGCTCTACCTGCGCTGGTACTCGCGCGCCTGGCAGCGCATCAGGATCCGCTGATCGGGCGGCGCACGACGCGCAGCTTGCCGCTGCCGCCGCCGCCGCAAAAGAACCGGTCGCCGCCGTCGGACTCGAGGCCCGACACTCCCGTGCCGGGCGGCATCTCAATCTGCTCCAGGACTTTGCCGCTTTGTGGTTGCGGCATGGCAATGCCGCACGTTCTAGCGAGGGATTGCCCGGGTAGCTGCTAGCACCAGGCCCGGTATTCAGCCTTGCAGCCATGGCGGTAACGACATGGTTGATGCGTAGGCAGGAA
>JBOIAB010000035.1:0-3337 GCA_050738635.1 Steroidobacteraceae bacterium | reverse complement strand
GATATCGCATCGTTTTGCTTCTCAAATGAGCTTGCCAGAACCCTTAATATCGGGCGGTTTCAGCAGGGTACCAGAGTAGGCCGGTACTCCCCCAGGGTCGATCGCTCCCGCAAGACCTCACAGGACTCTCTCGGCCGTAGGCCGGCGCCGAGAGCGGTTCGGCGGCGCGGTGCCGGTCAGTCGCTTGGGCGAGCTGCTGCTGCGCGCTGCGCCTGACTATGGGCCGTATCATAGGGGACCCTGGCGCCACGCAGAGGCCGTACAATGCTCCAGACCCCAGCGTCCAACGCGAATGCTCCAGTTACCGATCCGCGTGCAAGGTAAGGCCCGACAGTCGAGCCCGAAGTGCTGCGGCAGCTTCTCGGCGAGCAGCCCGTCGACGCCGAGCTGTTCGCCAGCTGAAGAAAGGGGGGGCTACATTTGCGCTCTCGCGCGCGGGCTGTGCGCCGCGCGCGGATGCGAGCAGATGTGGCAGACCTCTGATCCGCAGCGCCGGAGATAGGCGCTGCAGGGTTCACCGCGCATCTGAGCGATATCGGTGAGAGCAGCCCGTCGACGGTTCATGTTCTCTCGGTCGACGATACTCAGTAGGGGCTGCTGTTGAGTTGATACCAATCTGACTGACTCACACGCTGTCCTCTCCAAGGGGGGAGGGAGACGTGCTCGGCATAGTAGACCCACCCCGCGCTCGGATGCAGCAGGATCTGCGGCCTCTCTTTGACCACAGCGAGGACGAACGGATCGCCGCCGCGATTCAGAGCACGACACACATCGGCATCCGACATGGAACGCAGAGCTCGCTCTTGCTCGGCCGACAGTTCGATGCTTCCGGTAGTGCTCTCCAGTCTTAGCATGATCGATCCTCCTCGATTGGCGGACTGAATGTTGACTTACCTGCCGCCGCGGGGGGTCGAGGGTGACGGCGACGCCGCGCGGTCGCGCGCGGAGCGCTCCTGGCGCAACTCATCGCGGATTTCTTGGACCTGGCCCTGCAGCGCCGTCTCGCGTCGCTGCAGATCGTCCGCGCGGGCGCCGGCCGCCTTGGCCTCGGCCTGGCATGCCGCGAGCCGTCCCTCGGCGGCACTGCGCGCCGCGCGCTCCGCATCGAGCGCCCTGCGGAGTTCCGCGTGCTCGGCCTCGCGCTCATCGTGGAGTGTGGTCATTTGCTCGAGGTGCGCGCGCAGCTGCTCGAGGGAAGCGGCCGCGCTCGCCAGGGACCGCTCCGCCTCGATCCTCCCGTCGCGCTCCTTGTCGATTGCGCGGCGCAAACTCTCCCGCTCATTCTTCAGGGAATCCGCGAGTTCCCGCTCGGCGGCCGCCTGCAGGCGCGCCTGCGCCAGGTCGACGCGGGCCTGCTCGGCCGCGCGCCGCTCGATCTCGAGGTCGTGTTGGAGCTTGCCCACCTCCTGGGTTTGAGTATCGAGCTTCCCCGCTAGCCGATCGCGCTCGGCGGTGAGTTCGGCGAGCTGCTGTTCCAGGTCCTTTTTCTCACTCTTCAGGTCCTCCGATTCGCGCGCCAGGTCATCGGCGGTCTGCTGCGCCGTGGCCAGACGCTCGGCGAGGGCGGCCACCGCTTCGTCCCGCACGCGCTGTACGGCCTCCTGCAACGCGCGCTGCACGTTCGGCGGCAGTTCCGGCGGGGGCATGGCGGCTTCCGGATTCTCGGCCAGCCAGCGCTTCAGGAAGGCGTGGACGGTCGATGCGCTGCCACGGGTCTCGGCAAGAACCGTCCGGTTCGTCGGTTTCTTGCCTTCTGCGCGCAAGCGGCTCGCGACCGCGGCCACCTGCTCGTATTCGATGCCGTCACGGGCCATGCGACGCGCTCCTACTCGTGAAAACCGGGATTCAAGCCGGCGATGGCGCTAAAGATACAGTAACGTTACGGGTTATTCAATCATAACGTAACAAATAACGTCAGCGATACGTTACGAAACATTACGTCCGACAATGCCCCTTGTCGGACGGTTTTTTTACGGCTACGCTCTGGTCCATGGATGACACCTCCCTGCCCGCTGCCCGGGCCCGGGCCCTGCCCGCCCCACCGATCGCGGAGATCGCCGCCCTCGCGCCCGAGGGCCTGGCGGAGCGCTTAAGCGCCCTCGGCCCCGACCTGGATCGTGCCTATGCTGCGAATACGAAGCGCCTGTGGCGCGCGAGCTGGCGCGTCTGGCGGGCGTTCTGTGCCGCGGCCGACCCGCCTTACCCGGTGTTCCCGGCGACGGTCGAGTCCCTGCGGGCGTTCCTGCGGGCGCGCCAAGCGGCCGGCCGGCGCCTCGCAACGCTCGAGGGGAATCTGGCGACGCTCGCGATGGCGCATCGGCTCGGCGACCGTCCCTGGGCGCTTGAGACCGTGGAGGGCGCGCTCATGTGGCGCGGAATCCGCCGCGAGGACACCGCCCAGCAGCATCAGAAGGACGGCCTCACGATCGAGCACCTCGAGCGCATCCTGCTCACCCTGAATCCGGCCGTGCCCCGCGATGCCCGAGATGCCGCGCTGATCTCGGTCGCGTACGAGACGCAACTGCGCCGCAGCACCATGGTCGCCCTGAATGTCGAGCACGTGCGCTTTGAGCCCGACGGCACCTCGACGGTGTTCATCGGGAAAAGCAAAGAGGACCAGGAGGGAAAGGGGCGCCTGAAAGCGCTCTCGGCGGATACGACCCGGCGGCTTCGCCACTGGCTCGCGCTCGCCGGGATCACCCAGGGCGCCCTCTTTCGCTCGACCCCGCATGCCAAACAGCCGGACCTCTCGCGCCGGCTCACCGATCGCGACCTCGCGCGCGCCTACCAGCGCCGCGCGGCCGCCATCGGCCTGAAGGCCGATATCAGCGGGCACTCGACGCGCATTGGCGCCGCGCAGGACATGCTCGAGGCGGGCTTTACCGGCGCGGAGATCATGCAGCAGGTCGGCTGGCGCAGCGAGCGCCAGCTCGCCCGCTATACCGAGCGCATGCAGGCGAAACGGGCCGCCATGCCCCGATTTCTCAAGCGCCGCCGAGCCCGCGCGTCGGCGACCGGGGCCGAACCCGCGGAGGAGGAGCCTGGCTGAGCGCCACCGCGATCTGCCTGGGGGTCCCCTTGATTTCCGTGCCAAAAGTGCCGGTACTTTGCCCGAAAATTCCTCGGCGAAATTGTGGGGCACGTCTGTAACCTGCTGAATACAAAGGCTGTGAAAACGACATTTTGAGGCGGTTTGCGGAGTCATCTAGCCACCGAAAGCGCGTGATTTGGCTGCCGGGAGTGACGGCAGCAGTTGGGCCTGGTACTGCTCGATCGGGAAGGTGAATACGCCGCGTAAATTGATGCCCTCGGTGCGCGTCGGGGCGATCCGCCCGAT
>JBOIAB010000034.1:0-11650 GCA_050738635.1 Steroidobacteraceae bacterium | reverse complement strand
GTGCTTCGTAAAGGAACCACCTCGATGCGAACCCGTGTCGCCTGCCAGGCCCTGATGGCTGCTTCACTCACCATCGTCCGGGCCGCGCCGGGGCAAGCTCCCGCCCGTGCCACCGCCACCCGCTGTTGCTGTCCGCCCGAGAGCTGCGCCGGCAGCCGCTCGCCGAACCCCTCGAGAGCGACGAGACGCAGCAGCTCCTGGCGCCGCTGCCGCCGCTGCGCGGCGCGCATGCGCCGCACCCGCAGCGCGAACTCGATGTTCTCGGCCACGGTCATATGGCGGAACAGGGCGTAGTTCTGGAACACCAGTCCCACCCCACGCCGTCTCGCCGCCACGTGAGTCACATCGCGCCCGTGCAGTGCGATGCGGCCGTGGTCGAGCCCCGAGAGCCCCGCTATCGCGCGCAGCAACGTGCTCTTGCCGCTGCCGCTCGGTCCGATGAGAACGAAAAACTCCCCATCGCCGATCTCGAGCGAGACATCGTTGACGACCGGGACGCCCTGATAGCGCTTGGTCAGTTGATCGAGTGTGATCGACACGCCGGGGCATCGTACCGGCGCCATCACCTACCGTCAGTCGCGCGCCGGTTAGCCCCCGGTGACAAACCGGTTACAACGGTGGATCGGGTCACCCTGGTGGACCCGGATCGGCGGCTAGATCAACATCATCACGCCGTCGCAAGCCTTGAGGTCGGAGGTGAGCGCCACCACCTGCTCGCGACTCTCGGCGTGGATCAGGTAGGAAATCGACAGGAAGTTGCCGTTCTCGCTCAGCCGTTCCGTCACTCTCTCCGGCTCGATGAGCGGCACGTGACGCACCACTATGGCATGCACGCGCGCCCGAAACTCGTCCGAGGGTCTGCCGATGACCTTGATCGGATAGTCGGTCGGGAATTCGAGCAGCGGCGGCGTCTCATTCATCGCCATGGCTGATGCTGCAGCTCCTGCTTCCAGCGCTGGAACTCATCATACACCCGCCGCCACAGCGGCCCGGGGCGGCCCGTGCCCACCGCTTTGCCGTCGAGCGTCGTCACGGGCTGGACCTCGCGGGTCGCCGCCGAGATCCAGATCTCGTCCGCGCATCGCAGCTCCGCTTCGCTGATACTGGCGGAGCGGTGCGGCACGCCCAAACGCACGGCAAGCTCCTCCACCACGCCACGCGTCGTTCCCGGGAGGATTTTCCGCGAGTTGGGCGGCGCGCGCAGCTCTCCTCCGATGACTACGTGTACTGCAGAGGCCGAGGCCTCCATCAGCTCGCCGTCGCGCAAAAGGATCGTCTCCGCTGCGCTGGCGTCCACCGCCAGCTGCCGCAGCAGCACGTTGGCCAGAAGGGATACCGCCTTGATGTCGCAGTGCGCCCAACGAGTGTCTGCGGCGGTGACGCAGGAAACTCCCTTTTCAAACACCGTCGGCGCGGCCACCGGCAGTGGCGAGCAAAACGCGAACACCGTGCGCGCAATGTCGGGCAGCGGTGCATGATTGCGCCCGCGCTCCGCGCCGCGCGTCACCTGCCAATAGATGTACAGATTGCCGCCGCCGTTGCGGCGGATGAGAGTCTCGAAAATGTCGCACCACTGCGGGCGGCTGTGCGGGTCGCTCATGCGGATCTCGCCGAGGCTGCGGGTCAGGCGCGCGCAGTGCGCCTCCAGGCGAAACGGCCGTCCGGCGTAAACAGGCAGCACTTCGTAGGCGCCGTCGCCGTAAAGAAATCCGCGGTCGAGCGGCGAGATGCGGGCCTCGGCGAGCGGCGGGTACTCGCCGTTCAAATAACACGTTGGACACGGGTCTGCCATGACCGGCCCCGCCCTTATTTGACAAACCAGAGGCGGATGCCGTCCATGGCGCGTGTCAGCAGGCCGCCGGCCGGCACCGCAGCCAGTGTAACGAGCGGCTCGCGTCCGACCACCTGGCCGTTGCCGCCGGTTACGGTCAGCTCGCCGACGACAGTGCCCGCCGCGAGCGGCGCGATCAGGCGCGTCTTGGTGAGGGCCGCATTCATCGTCACACTCCCTCCCTGACCGCGCGGCAGCGTCACATAGAGATCCGCGGGTGCGCCGACCGCCGCATAGCCGGCCGCGGACTCATAAACGCGCGGCCTGAGGACCGGCGCGTGCGCGGTGGCGATCCTCTGCGTCTGGAAGAAATTGAAGCCGTAATTGAGCAGAGCCTCGCTGTCGGCCTCGCGTGAGTGCCACTTCGGCGCCTTGAGGACCACTGACACCAACCGTGTGCCGTTGCGCTTGGCGGAGGCTATGAGGCAGTAGCCCGCCTCATCGGTGTGGCCGGTCTTCAGCCCGTCGACCGACGGATCGGTCCACAGCAGGCCGTTGCGGTTCGGCTGCTTGATTTTGTTCCAGGTGAAGTCCTTCATGCTGAAGATGTAGTAATACTGCGGGAAATCGCGGATCAAGGCGTTGGCGATGGTCGCCAGGTCGCGGGCGGTGGTGTAATGCTGCGGATCCGGCAGGCCGTCGACATCGACGAAGTGCGACGACTTCATGCCGAGGCGCTGCGCGTACTGATTCATGAGCTGCACGAAGCCCGCGGTCGTGCCGGCCACGCGCTCCGCCAGCGCGACGGTGGCGTCATTCCCGGATTGCACGATCATTCCCTTGATCAGGTCGATGACGGACACCTGGCTGCCCACTTTGACGAAGGTCCGCGAGCCGCCGGTGCGCCAGGCGGCCTCGCTGATCGTGACCGGGTCGTCGAGCTTCACGCGGCCGTCCTTGAGTGCTGCGAAGACCACGTATGAGGTCATGAGCTTGGTGAGACTGGCCGGCTCCATCCGCTCGTCGGCATTCTTCTGGGCAATCACGTTGCCGCTCTGGCTGTCGATCACGATGTAGGAGCCGGCATCGAGATCCGGGGCCGGCGGTGTGGGCACGGCGGCGCCGGCCGCAGCGGTCAGTGCGAGGGTGGCGAGGGCGAGCAGAGCAGCAGCAGAGCGGGACATCCTGGCAAATCCTCGTGAGTTGCGCGAAGTACGGGCGCGGATTGTACGATGCGCCGGGCGCGCCGGAGTTCGAATCTCCGAGCGGATCACGCACTCACGGAGCGACCAGGCGTGCCGAGAAGCCCAGAGCGGTGAGCCGGGCCACCAGCCGGTCGAATTCGGGCACGTCATTCACCGGCCCGATGCGCACGCGATACAGGCGGCTGCGCGTCACGGGCGGCCCGAAAACGAATGCGCCGGGGAACCCTGCCGCCTGCAGGCGTGCCACTACGCGCGCGGCATTGCTTTGCACCGCGAATGCGCCCACCTGCACGTAGAGCGTCGGGGGCGGGCTTTCCGCGATCCTGGTAATCACGGGGCTCTGCGTCGTGATGGCCTGCACTTCGACGAGCGCGGTGCCGTTTGCGAGCATGTCGAGCTTCGCAGCGGCAACGTAGGAGAGGTCAATCAGGCGGTTGGCGACGAATGGGCCGCGATCGTTGATCTTGACGACGATGCTGCGACCGTTTCTCAGGTTCGTGACGCGCACATAGCATGGCAGCGGCAGCGTCTTGTGGGCTGCCGTCATCGCGTACATGTCGTAGCGGTCGCCATCGGCCGTCCGCAGCCCGTCAAAGGTTGGTCCGTACCAGGACGCCACCCCGGTAGCGTCGTAACCTTCCGCGCTCGCCAGTACGTGGTAGCGTCTGCCATCTACATCGTAGAAGGGCGGATTGCCGTGCGGGGAGCGCGGCTCGAAGCGCGGCACGGCATTGGGGATGGAGACGATGTCACGCGGCAGCGGCGGCAGTGTGGTGGCGGGTGCCGGCCCGCGCTCAGGGGTGGTTGCGCAGCCTGCGAGGAGCGCCGCCAGGGAAACCGCCCAGATGAGGTACCGGTGTGCCCGCCTACCTCGGACAGCGGCATTCACGCGCCGCGCTCACTTGGCGGACGGATGGGCGCGGTCCGCATCGTCGATCGAGTTCGCGCTGGGCGCCACCGCGGGCGTCACGCCGGGGTTGTCCGGTGTGAGCCGCAGCGCGATGGCCTGCGCCAGATCGTCTACCGCCATTGCGTACAGGGCGCTGTGGTTGTAGCGGGTGAGCGCGTGGAAGTTATTGAAGCCGACCCGATATGTTGGGCCGTCCTGCTGCTCGGCCAGCAGCAGCACCACGGGCGTATTGCCCGGCACGGCGCTCTGCACCCGCACACCTTCCGCGTTCAGGCCGTCGATGGTTTCATCGAGCGTGAGATTGCTCGGATCGATCTGGAAGCTGGCGCCGGGATCGATCCTGACATCGGCCACGACCGGGCCGCCGGCCTGCCAGCCACAATCGTGCAGGTAATTGGCGACGCTGGCGAAGATGTCGTCCCAGTCGGTGAAGAGATCCTGCTGGCCGTCGTCGTCGCCGTCAACACCATACTTGAGGTAGGCCGACGGCATGAACTGCAGCGGTCCCATGGCGCCGGCATACGAGCCTTTCGCCGCCAGCGGATCGATCTTTTCCCGCTGGCTCAGCACCAGGAACTGCTCGAGCTCGCTGCGAAAGTAGCGCGCGCGCGGCGGGTAGTCGAAGGCCAGGGTGGCGAGCGCATCGAGCACGCGGTAGGAGCCCGTGATGCGTCCGTAATAGGTCTCCGCACCCAGGATGGCGACGATGTACTGCGGCGGCACGCCTTCCTCCGCGCTCACCCGCTCGAGCGCATCGCGATGCTCCTGCCAGAACTCGACTCCAGCCGAGATGCGCTTGTCGGTGAGGAAGATCTGCCGGTATTGCCACCATTCGAGCACCTGCTCGGCGGGGCGGCTGATCTGATCGATGATCTTTGGCTGCACGCGTGCGTGCCGCAATACTTTGAGGACCGCCCTGCGGTTGAGGCCATCGTGTCGCGCCACCTGCGCGGCGAATTTCGCGAGCCGCGCGCGCGGAAACGGCTGGCCGGGCTCGGACTGCGCCGCGTGGGCGCCGCCGCCGATGGCGAGTGCGGCGACTGCAAGCAGGGCGAGCGTCGTGATGGAGCGGGACACTTAAGAGCCCATGAGCTTCCGGTGGGCGTGCAGTGACATCAGAATACCGAAGCCGGCGAGCACGGTCACCACCGAGCTTCCCCCGTAGCTGACGAGCGGCAGCGGCACGCCGACGACAGGGAGGAGACCAGTGACCATTCCGGAATTGATGAACACATACACGAAGAAAGTCAGCGCGACGCTACCGGCGAGCAGGCGTGAGAAGGTGTCGGGTGTCTGCACGGCGAGGTAAAGCGAGCGGCCGATGATGAACGCATAAAGCAACAACAGCACCGCGAGCCCGAGCAGGCCAAACTCCTCGCCGATCACCGCGAAGATGAAATCCGTGGTGCGCTCCGGCATGAAGTCGAGCTGCGCCTGGCTGCCGTTCATCCATCCCTTGCCGAATACTCCTCCCGAGCCGATCGCGATCTGCGACTGGATGATGTGGTAGCCGGCGCCAAGCGGATCCGACTGCGGATTGAGGAAGGTTAGCAGGCGCTGGCGCTGGTAACCGTGCATGAATCTCAATCCGAACCACGCCGCGGCAACTCCGAGGACCAGCATCGTCACGATCACCCGCACGCGCAGGCCGCCCAGGAATACGACCAGTGCGCCGGCGGCGGCGATGAGGGCCGCCGTGCCCAGGTCGGGCTCCATCGCCACCAGGCCCGCTGGCACCATGATGATGGCGCCGAGGAGGAACAGAGTCTGCCAGCGCGGCGGCAGCGACCGTTCGTGCAGGTACCAGGCGCACATCATGGGCACGGCCAGCTTCATCAGCTCCGAAGGCTGGAACTTGATGATGCCGAGATTGAGCCAGCGTTGTGCCCCGAGACGCGCGTGGCCGGCGACGGCGACGACGAGCAGCAGGCCGACGCCGATGAAATACAGCCACGGCGAGGTGCGGCGCAGGAAGTTGGGGCTGACCCGCGCCAGGGCGAGCATGGCCGTCGTGCCCAGAACGAGCCGCATCGCCGTACGCAGCACCATGGGCAGGTTCTCCGCCGAGGCGCTGTAGAGCACTACGAGCCCGTAGGCCGCGGTCAGACCGAGGGCGGCCACCAGCGGGCCGTCCATTCTGAGGGCCGAGAGCACGCGTGCCGCGCCGGTGAGGGTACGGCGTGTCCGCGACTCGATGCTGACTTCTTCGTAGATCATGCGGGATCGGTCATGCGGCTATTTGGCAGGCGTGGCGCCCGCCGCTTCCGGGTGGGTCCGATCCGTCGCCGCCACCTGTTGGGGCGCGGGAGGCGTCGGGGCGGGAAGGCGGGGCAGGGAGTGCTCGACTTTCGGTTTGAGGTCGGCGGGCTCCGAATACGGCCCGCGTGGCGCCGCGGGCAGCACCCTGCCGTCGGCTCCCAGCAGATAGGCGTCCATCACTTTGCGCGCGATCGGTGCCGCGCTGGTGGAGCCGAATCCGGCGTGCTCGACGATCACGGCAACCGCGATGCGCGGCGCATCGGCGGGCGCAAAGGCGATGAACCACGCGTTGTCGCGGTACTGCTCCTTGATCTTGCTGAAGCCGTTATCCTCGCCGAGATTGCCGGTCACCGACTCGTTCACGACCTGGTCGGTACCCGTCTTGCCCGCAATGGTATACACGGAGCCGCGCATCGCCACATACGCGGTGCCGTTCGTATAGGTCGTGGCGCCGATCATTCCGTGGACGACCCGCTGCCAGGAATCGGCGCTGATGTTGGATAGGTAGCCCTCATAGACGGGCGGCAGCCAATCGATCCTGCCCGTGTCGGGACTGCGCAACCCGGTCACCAGCCGCGGCTGCCAGATGTGGCCGCGCGAGGCCAGAATGCTCGCGTAGTGAGCCAACTGCAGCGGCGTGACCAGGAAGTAGCCCTGACCGATGCCGAGGTTGACCGTCTCGCCCGGGAACCACACCTTGTTGGCGGGATTGGCGAAATGGGCTTCTTTCCAGGCGCGCGAGGGCACGAGCCCTGGCTTCTCGCCGCCGATGTCGATGCCGGTCGGCCGACCGAAGCCGAAGAGCGGCAGCCAGGCGGAGATGCGATCGATGCCCATCTCGTGCGCGACACCATAGAAATAGACGTCGCAGGAACGGGCGATCGCCAGGTCGAGGTTGGTCTCGCCGTGGCGCTCGTGGTTGGCGTCGTGCCAGATGTGCCGGCCGCCGGGCAGGTGATAGTAACCGGGGCAGAAAATCGGCTTGTCCGGGTCGATCACCCCGTCAGTGAGCGCGCCGAGCGCCAATGCGGGCTTGATCGTCGACCCGGAGGAATATTCGCCGCGCAACGCCCGGTCATAGAGCGGCCGGTTGGCATCGCCCTCGAGGCCCGCATACTCCTTCACCGTGATGCCACGGGCGAAGAGGTTCGGATCGAAGCCCGGGGAGCTCACCAGTGCGATGACGTCGCCACTGTCGGGATCGAGGGCCACCACCGCGCCTTCCTTGCCGGCGAGCGCCGTCTCGGCGATCTTCTGTATCTTCAGATCGAGCGATACGATCACATCATCGCCGGCTTTCGGCGCCCGCACCTCCAGATCCCTGCCGAAGACGCCCGGCTTCTGCACCGGGCGGCCCTGCGCATCGACCAGGATCTGGCGGAAGCCGTTGTTGCCGTGCAGCACCTTTTCGAAGGTGGCCTCCACCCCCGTCTTGCCGATGACTGCCGTGCCGGCGTAGGCCGCGCGATCGATGTGCGCCAGGTCTTTCTCGCTGATCGTGCCGACGTAACCCATCGCATCGACCGCGAGCGGCCCTTCCGGATACCAGCGCGCCTCTTCCGGTGTGATGTCGATGCCGGGGAACTCGAACCGCCGCACCGCGAACCGCGCCACCTCGTCATCCGACAGGTGCAGACGGATCGGCACGTTGTCGAAGGTGCGCCGCGACTTGATGGTGCGGATCAGCTCCGGGATGTCTTCGGCCTGCAACAGGCCGAGCGTCACCAGCCGACGCAGCGAGCCGTCGAGATCCGGTACTTCGTCGGGAATCAGCTCGAGCTGGAATGTCGGCTGGTTGGAAGCGATCACCTCGCCGTAGCGGTCCAGGATGAGGCCGCGCGCGGCCGGGATGGGATCGGTGCGCACCCGGTTTTCCTGCGACAGCGCCGCGTAGTAATCGTTGCGGATCACCTGCAGCAGGTAGAGGCGTCCGAGGAGCGCGAGCGCGAGCAGCAGCATCGCCGCGCCCGCGAAGAGCGCGCGGCGTTCGAAGATGCGCTGCTCTCGCCAATGGTCCTTGATGCGGACGGGGGACATTCGTCAGCGGTCCGCGGTGCGCGCGTTCATGTTTGCGGCCGGTAGCTGCGCGCCAGGATCGCCGCCGCCGCCGGCCAGATCAATGCGCCGGTGAGCGTAGGCAGCCAACGCAGCGGCGTCGTCAACGCGTGACCGCTCCAGCCGTCGATGGCGAACAGTACCACCTCATAGAAGGCCAGCGCGGCGAACACGATCAGCGATTGCTGGAAGATGGGTTTCGAGCGGATGCGCTGATGCTCGCGCACGCCGATATAGGCCAGGAAGGCCAGCGCCAGCGCATGCTCGCCGAGCACCGGCCCCTCGAAGGCATCGAGCAAGAGGCCGCAGACCCAACCGAGTGTGATACCGCCGGCGCGCGGCGCCGCGATCGACCAGTAGAGCACGGTGAGTGCGAGGAACCCGGGCCGCACGATCTCCAGCCACGAGGGCAGCGGCAGCAGCGTCAGGATGAGCGCGCCGATCACGGTCTTCAGCATCGCGAGGCGTGGGCTGTAGCCGCTCATGTTGGCGGATGCCCCGGCTTCTTCGCGGCGACGGATGCGGCCGGCTTCTTCGCATGTGCGGCGCTCGCCTTGGGTCCACCCGCCGGAGCCGCGGTCGCGGCTGGCGCGGGTTGCGGTTTCACCGGCACGGAGAGCGGCTGGATGTTCCGGTTGCCGGTGGTCAGCTGTCCCCCCTGTTCCTTCAGGGGCGCCGCCGGGCTGTCATGACGAAACCAGATCAGCATGACGTCGCTGTCCGTATCCAGCCGGGCGAACGGCGCGGCGCGCACGTGCGCCAGCGGTTGCACCGTGTCCTTGTGCACCTCCGTCACGCGGGCGACCGGGTAGCCTGGAGGAAAGACACCACCGAGACCCGAGGTGACGAGGACATCGCCAACATGGATGTCGGCATTGGCCGGCAGGTAGGGCAGGCCGAGCGAGGTCGAGTCGCCGGCCCCGACGGCGATCGTCCTGAGCCCGGTGCGCTGGATCTCCACCGGCAGCGCATGCTCCGGATCGGTGATGAGGATGACTTCCGCGCTCCAGGGACCCACATGCATCGTCTGACCGAGGACGCCGCCATCATCGAGCACGGCCTGACCCGCTGTGACGCCGTTCACAGTGCCCCGGTCGATGAGGACGCGCTGGCGCAGGCTGCTGAGCTGGACGTTGACGATGTCGGCCGGCAGCCAGCGCTGCGCGACCGGAGGCAGTGAGTTGCGCAGCCCGATGAGGGCGGCGTTCTGCTGCGCCAGCGCGTCATAGCGCATGGAGCGCAGCTCAAGATCGCGCAGCTGCGTGCGCAGGTGCTGGTTCTGCGCCTCCAGCGCGTCGCGGTTCGCGAAGCTCTCCCCGACCCAGTGCCACGCCGCGACCGGCGAGCTCACCGCGAGCTCCACGGGGTAACTGGCAGCCTGCAGGATGTAGTGCACCCGCTCGAGCCAGTCGAATCGCTGGTCGAGGATCATGAAGCCGATCGAGATGATCGCGTAAAGGAAGAAGCGGAAGCCGGGCGAGCCTCCGCGCCCCTGCAGCGGTCTACCCGCGCCTGTTGCGAAGCCCGCCACTAACCTTTAAGCGCCCCCGCTCGCTATTCTGGCCGTTACTCTAGCCCGAAATGACCGGGACCCATCTCGTCCATGAGCTCGAGGATCCGGCCGCCGCCACGGGCCACGCAGGTGAGAGGATCGTCCGCCACCACGACGGGCAGTCCCGTCTCCTCCGTCAGAAGCTTGTCGATATCGCGCAGCAGCGCGCCGCCACCGGTGAGCACGATCCCGCGCTCGGCGACGTCCGCACCCAGCTCCGGCGGAGTCTGCTCGAGCGCCTGCTTGACCGCGCTCACGATGTTCTGCAGCGGCTCCTGCAGCGCCTCGAGGATCTCGTTGCTGTTCAGCGTGAAGCTGCGCGGCACACCCTCGGAGAGATTGCGGCCCTTCACCGAGAGTTCCCGCACCTGCTGGCCCGGATAGGCGGAGCCGATCTCGATCTTGATGCGCTCCGCGGTGGCCTCGCCGATCAGGATGCCGTAGTTGCTGCGCACGTAGTTCATGATCGCCTCGTCGAAGCGATCGCCGCCGATGCGCGCGGAGTTGGCGTATACGACGCCGTTCAGCGAGAGCACGGCGACTTCCGAGGTGCCGCCGCCGATGTCGAGCACCATGGAGCCGCGCGGCTCGTGCACCGGCAGGCCCGCGCCAACCGCCGCAGCCATTGGCTCGCTGACGATGCCGACATTGCGTGCGCCGGCTCCCTCGGCCGACTCACGGATCGCGCGCCGCTCCACCTGCGTGGAGCCGAACGGTACGCAGACCAGCACGCGCGGAGAGGGCTTCAGCATCCGATTGCCGTGCACCTTATTGATGAAGAACTGGAGCATCTTCTCCGTATAGGTGAAGTCGGCGATTACGCCGTCCTTCATCGGGCGCACCGCGGTGATGTGGCCCGGAGTGCGGCCAAGCATGCTCTTGGCCTCCTGGCCCACGGCGACGATGATCTTGCCGCCCCGGGAGGGCTCGTCCTGCACCGCGACCACGGAAGGCTCGTTGAGGACGATGCCCTTGTCGCGGACATAGATCAGAGTGTTGGCCGTCCCCAGATCGATTGACAAATCGCTGGAGAAATAGCCGCGCAAGCGTTTGAGCATGAAGCGTCCGAAGAGAAGCGACTGCGGGGGACCCACCGAAAGTGCCGCGTAATCTAGCAACCGGGGGGACATTCAGCAAGGCAACATGTATGATTTTGCGCTGTTTTTCTCATTCGTCTTTTTCAGCCCATGTCCCTCACGCGCGCGCAGATCGAAAGCATCGCTCACCTGGCCCGCCTCGAGCTCGAGCCGGCCGAGGTTCCTGTCTACCAGGAAAGCCTGTCGCGAATCATCGACTTGGTCGGCGAGCTCGACCGCGCCGACACGGCGGGCGTCGCTCCGATGGCCCATCCGCTGCCGGGCCTCACGCAGCGGCTGCGGCCCGATGATGTCACCGAGCAGGATCGACACGAGCTCTATCAGGCGAACGCGCCGCAGGTCGCCGCGGGCCTCTACCTCGTACCCAAGGTCATCGAATTAGTGACGTGATTCACAGGAATTCCCTGACGCAGCTCGTCGCGGGGCTGCGCGCCAAGCAGTTCTCGAGCGTGGAGCTCGTGCGCGCGTACCTGAACCGCATCGAAGCGGGCCAGCCTGCCCTCAATGCCTTCGTCTCCATTACGGCGGAGCAGGCTCTCGAGGCGGCGGCGGCCGCGGATCGCGACATCGCGGCCGGCCGCGGCGGCCCGCTGGCCGGCGTGCCCATCGCCCACAAAGACCTCTTTTGCACGGCCGGGGTACGCACCACCTGCGGCTCGCGCATGCTCGATAATTTCGTGTCGCCATACGACGCCACAGTGGTCGCCAAGCTCAAGGCGGCCGGGGCCGTCACCCTCGGCAAGCTCAACATGGACGAGTTCGCCATGGGGTCCTCGAACGAGACCGGCGGCGAGGCCGGTG
>JBOIAB010000033.1:0-18924 GCA_050738635.1 Steroidobacteraceae bacterium | reverse complement strand
CTCGCGATCCTGGTCGTACTGTTCCGCGAGCGGCGCAGCATCAACGTCGAAGACCTGAATACCCTGCGAGGCTGACGGCGCATGAATCCGCACGTGCTCATTGCTATCCCCTTGCTGCCGCTCGTGGCCGCCGTGATCGCAGGCCTCTGCGGGCGCGTCATCGGACGCGCGGGCGCACACACCATAACCATCCTCGGGGTCGCTATCTCCTGTGCGCTGTCGATCTACGTGCTCAAGCAGCTCTACGCCGATGGTGTGCCGACCTTCAACGCGCCCGTATATACCTGGGCGCTCACCGATGGCGTGCATATCGATGTGGGGTTCATGATTGACCGACTGACCGCGCTCATGATGGCGGTGGTCACCTTCGTTTCGCTCTGCGTGCACGTCTATACCGTCGGGTACATGAGCGACGACCCGGGCTACACGCGTTTCTTCAGCTACATCTCGCTCTTCACCTTCTCGATGCTGATGCTCGTGATGGCGAACAATTTCATGCAGCTCTTCTTCGGCTGGGAGGCCGTCGGCACGGTGTCGTACCTGCTCATCGGCTTCTGGTATACCCGGCCGAGCGCGGTGTTCGCCAACCTCAAGGCCTTCATCGTCAACCGGGTGGGCGACTTCGGCTTCGTCATCGGCATCGCGGCCGTGTTTTCCTACACCGGGTCGCTTTCCTATGACGCCGCCTTCGCCGCGGCGCCGCACCTGACCCACGCGATGATTCCGCTGACCGCGGCGACCAGCGTGAATGCGCTCACGCTCATCTGCGTCTGTCTCTTCATCGGGGCGATGGGCAAGTCGGCGCAGGTGCCGCTGCACGTCTGGTTGCCCGACTCCATGGAAGGCCCGACGCCCATTTCAGCGCTGATCCACGCCGCAACCATGGTCACCGCGGGCATCTTCATGGTCGCCCGCATGTCGCCGATCTTCGAGTACTCGGACGCGGCCTTGTCCTTCGTGCTCATCATCGGCGCGACGACGGCGTTCTTCATGGGGCTCCTGGGCGTCGTCAATAACGACATCAAGCGTGTCATCGCCTACTCGACGCTCTCGCAGCTCGGCTACATGACTGTGGCTCTGGGCGTGTCTGCATACAGCGCCGCGATCTTCCACCTGATGACGCACGCCTTTTTCAAGGCATTGCTCTTCCTCGCGGCGGGCTCGGTCATCATCGGCATGCATCACGAGCAGGACATGCGCAAGATGGGCGGTCTCGGCAAGTACATGCCGATCACGGCCGTCACCTGCTGGATCGGCGGCCTGGCGCTCGTCGCCACGCCGTTCTTCTCCGGCTTCTACTCCAAGGACACGATCATCGAGGCGGTGGGCGCCTCGCACCGCTTCGGCAGCACCTATGCCTACTGGTGCGTGCTGCTCGGCGCCTATGTCACCTCGCTCTACACGTTCCGCCTGCTCTTCATGACCTTCCATGGCGAGGAGCGCTTCCGTCACGTGGAAGCGGCACACGATCACGATGCGCACGCGACGGCGGGCGCTCATCCGGAGGCGCATGGTCATCATGCCGTGGAGCCGCACGAGAGCCCCTGGGTGGTGACGGCGCCGCTGATCGCGCTCGCCATTCCGTCGCTCCTCATCGGCTATTTCACCGTCGGGCCGGTACTCTTCGGCGGTTACTTCGGCCATTCCATTTTCGTGCTGCCGGCGAACGACATCATCGGCGACATGGCGCGGGAGTTTCACGGACCGGGACTGTTCGCCCTGCGCGGCTTTCTCGGTTGGCCGTTCTGGCTGATGGTCGCGGGTTTCGGTACCGCCTGGCTCTGCTTTTTGCGCCGGCCGGAGCTCGCAACCCAAGCGGCGCACACGTTCGGCTGGCTGCGCCGGCTGCTGGTGGAGAAGTACTACTTCGACTGGATCAACGAGAGGGTGATCGCGCCGCTCGCCCGCGGCATCGGCTTCGGACTGTGGAAGGCCGGCGACCAGGCCATCATCGATGGCGCACTGGTTAATGGCTCGGCAGCGACGGTAGGCTGGTTTGGCAGCGTCGTGCGACGCGTGCAGAACGGTTACCTGTACTCGTATGCCTTCTGGATCGTGATCGGACTGGCGACGCTGCTCGGCTGGTTCCTCGTCCGCGCTTGAAGAAAGCCCAAGAATGCAAGCACATCTGCTCTCCATCCTGATCTGGCTGCCAATCGCCGCCGGCATCGTTGTGATTCTCATGGGCGAGAGTCGCGTCGTCGCCGGACGCTGGTTGTCCCTTGCCGCTTCGATCGCGACCCTGGTCCTGTCCTTGCCGCTGCTCGCGCGTTTCAACACACAGACCGCGGCCTACCAGTTCGTGGAGAGGGCGGCCTGGATTCCGCGCTTCAATGCCTCCTATGCGCTCGGCGTCGACGGCATCTCGCTGCCGCTCGTAGTGCTCACCGCGCTCATGACCATCCCGGTGATCATCGCCGCCTGGACGGTGATCAAGACGCGCGCACCGCAGTACTTCGCGGCCTTCCTCATCATGGAGGGGCTGATGATCGGTGTGTTCTGCGCCACCGACGCGCTGCTCTTCTACTTCTTCTGGGAAGCGATGCTGATCCCGATGTTCCTCATCATCGGCATCTGGGGCGGCCCGCGGCGCGTCTACGCGACCATCAAGTTCTTCCTCTACACGTTCCTCGGCTCGGTCTTCATGCTGGCGGCCCTGATCTACATGTACGTCAAGGCCGGCAATTACGCGATCGCGAGCTTCCAGGCGCTGCCGCTGACTCTGGGGGAGCAGCGCTGGATCTTCGCCGCCTTCATGCTCGCCTTCGCGGTGAAGGTGCCGATGTGGCCGGTGCACACGTGGTTGCCCGATGCGCACGTGGAGGCGCCGACCGGCGGCTCGGTGATCCTTGCCGCCATCATGTTGAAGATGGGCGGCTACGGCTTTCTGCGCTTCAGCCTGCCGATTACGCCCGATGCGTGCCGCGAGCTCAATTTCTTCGTCATCACGCTCTCGCTGATTGCCGTGATCTACATCGGCTTCGTCGCCATCGTGCAGGTGGACATGAAGAAGCTCATCGCCTATTCCTCGATCGCGCACATGGGATTCGTGACCCTCGGCGCGTTCGTGGTGTACGAGATCGTGCGCACCACCGGCCAGGTGCAGGGGGCGGCGATGGGCATGGATGGCGCGATGGTGCAGATGGTGTCGCACGGCCTCATCTCCGGGGCGCTCTTCCTCTGTGTCGGCGTGCTCTACGACCGGGTGCACAGCCGCGAGATCTCCGCCTACGGCGGGGTCATCAACACCATGCCGATCTTCGCCGCCTTCATGGTGATGTTCGCGCTTGCCAACACCGGCCTGCCCGGCACCTCGGGCTTCGTCGGGGAGTTCCTGGTGATCCTGGCGACCTTCAAGGCGAGCTTCTGGTATTCGGCGCTCGCCGCCGTGACGCTGATCCTCGGCGCGTGCTACACGCTGTGGCTGGTCAAGCGGGTACTTTTCGGACCGGTAGCCAATGAGCACGTCGCGCATCTCACCGATCTCAATGGCCGGGAGTTCGTCGTGCTCGGCATGCTGGCGGTGCTGGTGCTTGCGATCGGCATCTGGCCGGAGCCGCTGCTCAAGATCATGGAGCCCTCGATCCATCACCTGGTCACCCAGGCCATCGCCACCAAGATCCCGGTGTGATCAGCCGTTAGGACCGCAAGAATGATGACTGCCTGGCACGCCATGACCCCCGCGATCCCGGAGATCTATCTGGCCTTCGCGATCTGCGTCGTGTTGCTCTTCGAGGTGTTTGTGGGCGTCAAGCGTCCCGGGGCGACCTCGACGCTGACGCTTCTCGTTCTGGTGGTAGGGGCAGCCCTCACGGTGCGTTACGCCAACGTCGGACATCACGAGGTGCTCTTCGACGGCATGTACGTGACGGACCCGCTGGCCTTCGTGCTGAAGCTCGCCGGGTTCCTCTTCGTCGCCGTGGCGCTGCTCTACTCGCGCATGTATCTCGAGAACCGCGACATCCTGCGCGGCGAATACTATGTTCTCGCCCTCACGGCGCTGCTCGGCATCTTCGTGCTGGTGTCCGCCAATAGTCTGCTCACGGTCTATCTCGGAGTCGAGCTACTCGCGCTATCGGTCTACGCCATGGTGGCGTTCGATCGCGAGTCGGGGGTCGCGGCTGAGGCGGCCATGAAGTACTTCGTGCTGGGCGCGATCGCTTCCGGCACGCTGCTCTACGGCATGTCGATCATCTACGGTCTCACGGGGACGCTCGACCTCGAAGTCATCGCGACCAAGCTCCATTCACCGGACAGCCTGGGAGTCATCCTCGGCCTCGCCTTCATCGTGGTAGCCGTCGCCTTCAAGTTCGGCGCGGTGCCGTTTCACATGTGGCTGCCGGATGTCTATGAAGGCGCACCGACCAGTGTCACGCTCTTTATCGGCACCGCTCCCAAGATCGCCTATTTCGCACTGATTCTGCGCCTGCTGGCGCATGGTCTCGCCGGCACCGCGGCAGATTGGACGTTGATGCTGACGCCGCTGGCAGTGTTGACCCTCATAGTCGGCAACGTGGTCGCGATCGTGCAGTCGAATTTGAAGCGCATGCTCGCCTACTCGACGATCGGCCACGTCGGCTTCATCGTGCTCGGGTTCGTCGCCGGTACTCCGAGCGGCTATACCGCCGCCCTTTATTACATGCTGGTGTACGTGCTGGTAGCGCTCGGCGCCTTCGGCGTCATTCTGCTCGCGAGCCGCAAGGGGTTCGAGGCGGACAAGCTCGATCATTACAAGGGGCTCTCACAGCGCGATCCGCTGCTCGCGCTGGTCATGATGGTGCTCATGTTCTCCTTCGCCGGCGTGCCGCCCCTGGTGGGCTTCTGGGCGAAGCTGCGGATCATTCAGGCGCTCTGGGAAACGAGTCATCTCGGACTCGTCGTCGTTGCGCTCGTGATGTCGGTGGTGGGCGCGTTCTATTACCTGCGCGTCGTGAAGCTCATGTACTTCGATGCGGCGCCTGAGAGCCTGCCCGCGACGCTGCGGCCGCTCGGCCCGCGCTTCGTGATCGGCGTCAATGCTGCCGCGGTGCTGGCTCTCGGCATTCTCCCGGCCCCGCTGCTCGACCTCTGCAGCCGGGTGATCCACTAGCCAGCTTGTATCGGAAATAGAACACCGCATCCGGCGCTCCGCGGCGCTCTAGCCGCCGGTAGCCCCGGCCGCGCTCCGCGGCTAGTCTTGTCTCCATGCCCTCCGCCGCCGACGTCGCAGCGCGGTCCGACAGCGACCGCTTGATCGGTGAGCTGGCGAGCCGCCTCGGCTCGCTCGGTATCGAGGTCGCGGACATCGCCGGCCATCTCGAGGACCTCGCCACACGGGCGTCCGGTCAGGCGGCGCAATTCGAGGAGCTGCACCAGGCGACCGAGACCATGGTCGCCGGCAATCACGAGATCGACCGCGCGGCGCGCGAGGCGCAGCGGGCCGCCTCCACCGCGGGCGCGGAGATCTCGGAGTCGCGCACTCTCATCGGTGGCGCAGTCGAGCACATCGGACGGCTGACGGCAGCGGTCGGGCGCATCCAGGAGCGGCTGGCATCGTTCGCTCCCGTGCTCGCGCAGATCACCTCCGTCTCCGCGGCCATCGGGGGCATCGCCAAGCAGACACGGCTCCTGTCACTCAACGCCGGCATCGAGGCCGCGCGCGCCGGCGAGGCGGGGCGCGGGTTCGCGGTCGTGGCGGCCGAGGTGAAGACCCTCGCCGAGGAGACACGCACGGCCACGGAGCGGATCAGCGCCATCGTGCGCTCGCTCGCGGAGCAGATCGACGGCCTGATCACCGAGGGTGGCGCCGCCGACAAACATGCGGGCGAGGCTGGACGCGGTGCGCAGCAGGTGCAGGGCGTAATCGTGCGCGCTGACGGTGCCTTCGGTACCGTCAGCCGCGAGATAGACGCGATCGCGCGCTCGGCAGCGGGCAATCTCGAGGCCTGCGATGCCACTCTCGCCGAGCTCGGTGGCATGGCCGACGGCGTGCAGCTTTCCTCCACCAGCCTCACGCAGGCCGACAAGCGGGTGGAGGGTCTCCTCGGGCTCAGCGAGGGACTGATGGAGCTCATCGCCGTGAGCGGCATCGAGACCTCCGATACGCCCATGATCCACATGGGAGTGGAGACCGCGAAGCGGATCAGCGCGCTCTTTGAGCAGGCGATCGCCCGCGGCGAGATCAGCGAGACACAGCTCTTCGACGAGCGCTACCGCGAGATTCCCGGCAGCAATCCCAAGCAGTACCTCACAGACTATCTTGCGTTCACGGATCGCGCGCTGCCGCCCATCCAGGACCCCATGCAGCGCTCGGACGCGCGCATCGTCTTCTGCGTGGCCTGGTCGAAGGGCGGTTATCTACCGACGCACAATCCCAACTATCGCCATCCCCAGGGCAAGGACCCGGTATGGAACGCGGCGCATTGCCGCAATCGCCGCCTCTTCAAGGACCGCGCGGTGCAGAAGGTCGCGCGCAACACCAAGCCCTTCCTGCTGCAGACCTATCGGCGGGACATGGGCGGCGGCAACTTCGTGCTGATGAAGGATCTGTCATCGCCGATCTGGGTGCGCGGCCGGCACTGGGGCGCATTGCGCATCGGCTACCTGCACCAGTAACTCAATCGGCGGCGGGCAGCACCCGTCCGCTCGCCTGTCCGAAGCCGAGCCGCGCACAACCGGGCCGCTCGCACCAGCCCTTGAGGATCACGCAGTCGCCATCCTCGAGGAAGGTTCGCATCTCGCCGTTCTCGAGTCGCAGCGCGCGCTTGCCGCCCTCGGTCAGCTCGAGGAGCGAGCCGGCCTGGTCCGGCGTCGGACCCGATTGGGTGCCGCTGCCGAGCAGATCCCCGGGCTCGAGATTGCAGCCGTTGACGCTGTGGTGCGCGACCATCTGCGCCACCGACCAGTAGCTGTGGCGGAAGTTGGTTCGAGCCAGGGATTGCGGCGCGGCACCGGCGCTGCGCATGGCGGCCGTTTCGAGCGCCACCTCGAGATGCATGTCGAGCGCGCCGGCGGCGCGCAGCGGCGCGCCATCGAGATAGGGCAGGGGCTGCGGGTCCTCGTCCGCCCGACTCCACGGCAGCCGGTAGGGGGCGAGCGCCTCCAGGGTGACGATCCAGGGCGAGATCGTGGTGGCGAAGCTCTTGGCGAGGAAAGGACCGAGCGGCTGATACTCCCAGGCCTGCAGGTCGCGTGCGGACCAGTCGTTGAGGAGACAGAGACCGAAGACGTGCTGTTCGGCCTGCGCGATGGGAATCGGCGAGCCGAGACGGTTGCCGGCTCCGATGAGCACCCCGACCTCGAGCTCGAAGTCGAGGCGGGCGCTCGCAGCGAGCTGCGGCCGCTCGGCGCCACGCGGCATGACCTGACCGCGCGGGCGCCGCACCTCCTGGCCCGAGACCCCGAGCGAGGAGGCGCGGCCGTGATAGGCGATGGGCACCCACTTATAGTTGGGCAGCAGCGGCTGATCGGGCCGGAACAGCCGCCCGACCGCGGTGGCGTGGTGGATCGAGGTGTAGAAGTCGGTGTAGTTGCCGACTCGCGCCGGCAGAGTGAATTCCACCTCGCTCTGCGCGATGAGCGCGGTGCCGATCTCCGCGGCCCGCGGCGCGCCCGCGCGCAGACACTCCGACAGGCCGCGGCGCAGCGCGACCCGCGCCGCGGCGCCGAGCGCCATCAGGCGATTCAACGCCGGCTCGGCACAGGCCGCGAGCGCCTCGGCGCCAAGCCCCTCGAATGGAGTCAACATGTCGAGCGCGCCGAGGTCGAGCACGCGGTCGCCGATGGCGACGCCGCAACGGAAGTTCTCCCCGCTGCCGGCGCGGCGGAAGACGGCGAACGGCAGGTTCTGGATGGGGAAGTCGCAGCCGGGCAGGTTGGCGGACTCCACCCAGCTGCGCAGCTGCGCAGCATGAGTCGGGTCGAGGGCGACGGTCATCCGTGGGGCTCCTTCACTTCGGGGCGGCGGGTGGCGGCGTGAAGCGTTTCGTGATACCGCGCCAACACTGCGCGTAATCGGACTGCAACTGTGGCAGCTCGAGGGCGTGGCGCGTGGGCCGGATCACGGTGCGGGTCTCGAACATGAAGGCCATCGTATCGCTGATGCGCTGCGGACGGGTGGTGTCGGCGCGCAGCGCCCGCTCGAAGGTCTCGGCGTCCGGCCCGTGGCCGCTCATGCAGTTGTGGAGCGAGGCGCCACCGGGCTCGAAGCCCCCTGCCTTGGCGTCATAGACGCCGTGGATCAGCCCCATGCACTCGCTGGCGACGTTGCGATGAAACCAGGGCGGCCGGAAAGTGTCCTCCATCGCCAGCCAGCGCGGCGGGAAGATCACGAAATCCACCGCGTCGACACCGGGGGTGTCGCTGACCGATTGCAGCACGAGAAAGATCGAGGGATCCGGATGATCATAACTGACGGAGCCGATGGTATTGAATCGGCGCAGGTCGTACTTGCACGGCGCATTGTTGCCGTGCCAGGCGACGACATCGAGCGGGGAGTGATCGAGCCGCGCCGTCCAGAGCTGCCCGCCGAGCTTCGCCACCAGCTCCATATCCCCGTCGCGGTCCTCATACCAGGCGACCGGCGTCTGAAAATCTCGGGGGTTGGCGAGGCCGTTGGAGCCGATGGGACCGAGGTCGGGCAGTCGCATCGGCGACCCGAAGCTCTCGCAGACGTAGCCGCGTGCCTCACCATCCGGCAGCTCGACCCTGAAGCGCAGGCCGCGCGGAATCAACAGCACTTCCTGCGGCTCGGCCTCCAGAATCCCGAGCTCGGTGGCGACGCGCAGCCGTCCAAGCTGCGGCACGATGAGGAGCTCACCATCGGCATCGTAGAAGAACCGGTTGTGCATCGGCTGGTTGGCGAGATACCAGTGAATGCCGCAGCCCGAGTGGGCATCCGGCGAGCCGGTGCCGCCGAGCGTCAGCAGGCCCTCGAGAAAATCGGTCGGCTGGCGCGGAATGGGCGGCGCGCTCCAGCGCAGCGGATTCGGCGTCACCGGCAATGCCGCGAAACTTCCCGCGAGCCGCTGCTGTTGCAGCGGTTGAAAGGGATTGGCGAGCACCGCGGCCGGACGGATGCGATAGAGCCAGCTGCGGCGGTTGGCCTGTCGCGGTGCGGTGAAGGCGGTGCCGGAGAACTGCTCGGCATAGAGCCCATGGGGGCAGCGCTGCGGCGAGTTGCGCCCCTCGGGCAGGGCGCCGGGCACCGCTTCGGTGGCGAAGTGGTTGCCAAATCCCTGCAGATATTTCAAGGGCGCCGGCGGCGCGCGCTCGTCAGCAATCGCGGTGCTCATCGCTCACTCCCGGTATGCTTTGCCTCCTATGATGACACAATTAGTTGCGTGCGCAACCATTGCGGCGAGGGCGACGGCATGAGCGTACGGGCGCCCAGCGAGCTGGGGCTCGAGCTCGCGGGCTTCGTGCCTTATCGTCTCAACCGCCTCGCGGTCGGCGTCAGCAATCATCTCTCCGATATCTACCGCGAGCGCTTCGGCCTCGACGTCCCGGAATGGCGCGTCATGGCCACCGTCGGCTCGCAGCATGGCTGCACCGCTCAGCACATCGCGGAGAGCGCACGGATGCACAAGACCCGGGTCAGCCGTGCCATTGCGCATCTGGAGGAGCGCGACCTCATCGAGCGCGCTTCCAGCACCGCCGACCGGCGGCAGCGGGAAGTGCGCCTCACCAAGGCGGGCCGGCGCATGTACGCGGAGCTGGTGCCGCTCGTGCTCGAGCGCGAGCGGCAGCTGCTCGCCTGCCTGAGCAAGGAGCAGTTGCGTGGCTTTCTGGCGGGCATGGAGGCCGTCGAGAGCTTCCTCGGCCTGCA
This sequence comes from Steroidobacteraceae bacterium, assembly GCA_050738635.1. Lineage (GTDB taxonomy): Bacteria > Pseudomonadota > Gammaproteobacteria > Steroidobacterales > Steroidobacteraceae > 13-2-20CM-66-19. The sequence goes on along the minus strand of JBOIAB010000033.1, from coordinate 9,119 downwards.
GGATTAGACGATGGCAGCGACGATCGTGGCGCACTCCGCGCTACTTACCCTGACGGCGGCTCCCGCCGATCACACCCTGACTCTGCAGGTCGCGCGCGTCTCGGATCACCGCCCGATCGTGGGTCCGGGAAATGTAACGGTGACTCTCGATGGCCACGCTGTAACGGTCACGCCGCATGCGGATGGCACCTGGCTCATCTCGACCCGCGACCAGAGCGCGGGCGCTCACGCGCTCGCCGTCGTGGTCTCCCACGATGGCATCCACGAGCTTCTCACCGGCACGGTGAGCGTGCAGCAGCAACGCGGTGCGCTCGAGGTGCTCGAGGGCCATGGCATGTTCGCCTGGTGGGTGCTCAACATCGCCGTGGTGTTGATCGCGGTCCTGGTCATCTCCCGCCGCCGGCGCTGAATTAGGGATTACATGCCGATGCGATGGCTGACGCGGTCCTCGTCCGCATCGAGCCTCGCCTGCTCACCCTTGGTGATGTGCCCGCCATGCATCGCGGCCATCTGTTGCTCGTGAGCGCGAATGCGCTGATCGGCCGCATGCAGGCGCGCGGCCTGCCTGGTACCGAGCTGGCCCGTCCTGACCTCCTGGTCAATACGCGCGTCCTGATTGACCAGACGGGCGTTGACCTGCGCGCGCCGCGGATGGTTCGCCTGCCAGGCATTCTGCGCCATGGCCGGGGCGGTCAGGCACGCCAGCGAGACGGCGGCGCCCACGACGGTGAGAGCGTTACGAAAAGACTTCGACATGAACGAGGCTCCTCTTGGCTGCAGGAGAGATTACTGGCCGATGCGGCGGCTGGCGCGATTCTCTTCCCGATTGAGTCTGGCATCCTCGTGTCGGGTGAGATGGCTGTCGTGCCTGGAGGCCATGCGCCGCTCCTGCATCCGGATGCGATGGTCGGCGGCATGCAGCCGGGCAGCCTTGGCGCGGCTGATTTGCCCGCTCCTCACTTCCCGGTGAATGCGCGCATGCTGATTGGCCAGACGGCCGCTGACCTGCACCCGCCGGGGGTGATGGGCCTGCCAGGGCGTGTCCGCAAAAGCCGGGGCCGCGAAGCAGGCCAGCGAGACCGTGGCGGCGACGGCGGTGAGGACAGTGCGGATCGATTGCGACATAAAAAGAGCTCCTGTGGGGGCCGATCGTGGGGTTGCATTGCGCCCGATTCGCGGGCTTTCAGGCGTTAACAACGTCGCAGGAATGGCAGCGGCTAGCATCATTACCGAAAGTTAACCCGTGTAAACGTGAGCCGCACATCACCTGTCGTGGCGCAGCGACGTCCGCGGCAGGTCTGTACGATAGGTGATGCCCGAAACCGATTCCCGATCGCAGACACGCCGTGGCCTGAGTGCTCGCGAAGCGGCGGAGCGTCTGAGCGTCGAAGGCCCGAACGCGCTGCCCGAGCTGGAGCGCCGCACGGCGCTGCGCATCATGGTGATCACGCCGGAGCCGCCGCGCCTGCAGGTCCAGACGCGCGGCTTCGTGACCGGCTTTGCGATCGTCGGCCTGTCGCTGAGCGCGCTCGCTGTGTTGCTCTATGTGTATTCCTCTACGCGACGCGCCAGTCGCTGCCCCCCGAGGCGGTGGGCGCGCTGGTCGCGATGCTCCGCGTCACCGCCATACGGCGGTTCCTGCACCTGGGGCCGCTTCAGGCCCTTCAGGTGCTGCTCTGCGTTGCTGCCGCGGTGGCGCGGCTCGCTACGCTCCAGGGGGTCAAGCTGCTGGTGCGGCGCGCCTGAGGGCAGCGCTGATTACGCTGTCAAGTCTTAGTTCCAGCTTCGTGACGGGGTTCCAATGGACCCGCGGCAGAGCCGCGCTTCGCCGGTCAGCGCACCTTCAGGTGGCGCGTTGTACGGTATGGTAAAGGCGCGGTTCAACCGGTAATAGACAGGCATGAAATCCATGGCACGAATCAGGAATGGCATCGGTGGTGCGGCAGCTCTCGCGGCTGCGCTTCTTTTGGCGGTGACGCCGGCGCTGGCGCAGAATCACGGTTACCACGGTTACCACGGTTACCACGGTTACCACGGCGGTGGCGGGCATTTCGCCGCCCATGGCGGGTTTCATGGTCACTACGCCGTGCCCCAGCACTGGGTGGGTATGCACCCTCATTGGGGCGGCGGACCACGTGTTGGCGGCGCCTGGGTGCGCCCGTGGGGTCCGCGCTGGGTACCCCATTACTGGGGTGGCGGCTATTGGCACGGGGCGTTCTGGCCGCACGTGTATCTGGGCTGGGACTTCCCCTGGTTCCTGGGAGTGCTGCCCGTCGGCTACGCGACCTACTATTGGGGCGGTGTGCCGTACTACTACTACCAGGGCGTGTACTACGCGTGGAGCCCTGATTACGACTCCTATGTCGTGGCGGATCCCCCGCCGGTCACCGGCGGCGTGGCCCAGGGGGCCGTGCCTCCGGCGGACGCGGGTCAGCCGGCCGCCGGACAGCCGCCCGTTGCGGCGGGCGGCGAGGGGGCCATGAGCCTCTTCGTCTATCCGAAGAATGGCCAGACGCAGCAGCAGACGGCCAACGATCGCTATCAGTGTCATCAGTGGGCCGTTGGTCAGACCGGTTACGACCCGTCCAATTCGGCGAATAACACGCAGGCAGCCACGGCAACGCCCGAGAGCTACAAGCGAGCCGTGACGGCTTGCCTCGACGCGCGCGGCTACAGCGTCAAATAACCGCAGTAGAGAGCAGTCGCAGCCGGCGCAGGACGCGCCGGCTGGGGACGTGATAGCGTGCGGATCAACCGCTCCCCGCGCTGAGATCACAGCCATGCCGCAGTCTGCGCCGACCGTATTCCTCTTCGACGTCGACAACACACTGCTCGACAACGACGCCGTACAGGCTGACCTCAGCGCCCATCTGGAGAGGGAGTTCGGCCGCGAGCACCGTGACCGTTACTGGTCCATCTTCGAGACGCTGCGCGCAGAGCTCGGATACGCGGATTACCTCGGCGCGCTGCAGCGCTACCGCCTGGAGAACCTGGACGAGCCGCAGGTCCTGCTGATCTCGTCCTTTCTGATCGATTACCCGTTCGCGAACCGACTGTACCCCGACGCGCTGGAGGTGTTGGCGCATTGCCGCCGCTTCGGCCCCACCGTCATCCTGTCGGATGGAGACGTGGTCTTTCAGCCGCGCAAGGTGCGCCGCTCCGGGCTGTGGGATGCCGTCGAGGGCCGGGTGCTCATTTATCTGCACAAGGAGCGGATGCTCGAGTGCGTGAAACGGCGCTATCCCGCATCCCGCTACGTGATGGTGGACGACAAGCTGCGCATCCTGACGGCCATGAAGGGCGCGTGGGGGTCGGCCGTCACCACGATCTTCCCGCGGCAGGGTCACTATGCCCGCGACCCGAAGGAGCTTGTCGCCTATCCCGCCGCGGATGTGACCGTGGAGCGAATCGCCGATCTGCTGGATTGGACTCCTTAGCCGCTCACTTCGGTCCTGTCGGGGTGTCGGGCTTTACGAAGGGCTCCGCGGCGAGAAAGACGAGTGAGCACTCCGCGCGCTCGAGCAGCACGGAGGCCACCTCACCGAAATTGAGCGGATCGCCGGGCCGCGAGCTGACACCCATGACCAATACGTCATGCCGTCCTGCGCCGATCTCACGCAGAATTGCAGTGTCGGGATCACGGTGGCTACGCACCGTGGATCGAACCTTGACCGAGTAAGCGCGGGCGAGTTGCACGATCTCGTTGGTGATGGGATTGTTGACTTCCTCGTAGATCTCATCCTGTCTGCCGAAGAGTGCGCCCAAACGCCTGTGCAGCGGGCGCCGTGCGGAGCCTCGTCCCTCGATATGCAGGGCCGTAACCGAGCCGCGCGAGCCACGCGCCAGCGCTACGGCGAGCTCAGCGCCGCGGCGCGAGACGCTCGTTCCCGACACCGGCACCAGGATGTTGAGCGGCGCCCGCGCCCGGCCCGAGCGGTGCTCGCGGCGCGCGAGCACGACCGCATACGGCCCCGAGAACCCCGCCGCGGTCTGCGCCACCGCGCGATTGAGTGTCGCGCCCCGAGCGGCGGGCTCGCGGCCGATGAGCAGCAGACCGTACCCCTTGCGGTCCTCGGAGCGGATCGCATCGCCACCCGGCTGCGGCTCCTCGACCCTGAGCGTCAGATCGAGCCGCTCCGCGCCGCCGTTCTCGGCGCCGCCCGACTCGGCCGCTTCACGGATGACGGCCGTGGTGTGCTCGGCGGCCGTGCCCTCAGCGGAGCCACGCTCGAAATGAAGCGCGGTGGTCGGGATCTGGCGCACGCCGGCGATGAGGCCCGCGAGCCGCGAGGCGAGCTGGCCGCTCGGACTCGAGTCCGCCGCGAGCAGCAGCCGTTCGACGCCGGAGAGAAAGCCGCGCGCATCCAGTGCCTCGCGCTCGAGGCGCGCCGCCTCCTCGGCCCGCATCGGCAGGCGCTGCAGCGCCCAGCGCAGCATCGGCGGCATGGCGAGAGTCGTCACCAGGGCCATGACCACGATGGCGGTGAAAAAGCTCTCGTCGATGAGCCCCATGGAGAGTCCGATGGAGGCGATGATCACTTCCGTCGAGCCGCGGGCGTTCATGCCGCAGCCGACGGCGAGCGACTCCGCGCCCGTGAGCCCGGCGAAGCGGCCGCCGAGGAATGCGCCGGAGAACTTGCCGACGCTCGCCACGATGATGAGGCCGGCCGTGAGCATCAGCATGTTGGAATGACCGAGGGCGGCGACGTTGGTGGCGAGGCCCGCCAGCCCGAAGAACACCGGCATGAAGAGCGCCACGATGAGGCCGCGCAGCTGCTCTTCGATGTGCCGTGTCAGGATGGGGGACTCGCCGATCAGAATGCCGGCGACGAAGGCGCCGAGCACGGTCTGCACGCCGATCGCGTCCGTCGCCAGAGCCATCGCCCCCATGATGACCAGGATGGCGGTGATGACCGGCAGCTCGCTCACGAAGTGATCGTTGGTCCAGCGGATCACATGGAAGACGAGCCGCCGTCCCATGGTGATGCTGAACGCGAGAAACGCGAGGGTGCCGAGTACGCTGCGCGCGATACCGCCGATGTCGATGCTGCCGTGCTGCGCCAGCCCGAGGAGCACCGAGACGAATATCCATCCGATCGCATCGTCCATGATGGCGGCGGCCAGGATGATCTGGCCGACCGTACGGCGAATGAACCCGAGCTCGCGCACCAGCGCGGCGACGATCTTCACCGACGACACCGCGAGCGCCGTACCGATGAAGAGCGCGAGCAGCAGCCGCTGATGCGGCTTGACGAGCATCGCGCCCGGCAACAGCTCGATCGCCAGCACACCCAACAGGAAGGGCAGGGCGATGCCGGCCAGCGACACGTTGAGCGCGGCTCGTCCCGAATTGCGCATCACCGAGAGGTCGGTCTCCATGCCGGTGAGCAGCAGCAGGAGCAGGACCCCGAGCTGCGCTACCGCCTCGAGCATCGCCCGCTGCGGCGGCGCATGCGGAAAGAGCGCGCTCTCGGCGCCGGGGAAGAGCTGGCCGAGGACCGAGGGGCCGAGCACGACGCCGGCCAGCAACTGTCCCATCACGGGTGGCTGGCCCCAGCGCGACAGCAGCTCACCCAGCAGCCGCCCGGCGATCAGGAGCACCACGATCTGCGACAGGAAGACGGCGGCCGATGCGCCCAATTCCGAAGGATGCAAGCCGGTCACCCAGGTCACTGTTCCTGGCGACAGTCTAGCCGGCCACCCGGGGCCGGGCCATAATTCATCCATGCTGCCGGCCGAGCTCCTCTCCGCGCCCGCGAGCGCCGCGGGCTCCCCGGCGCAGCGCTATGCGAACGCGACAATTCTCATCTGCCGCCCGAATACGCGCCTCGGCAACACGCTGCTGATGACGCCGCTCGTCGAAGAGATCGAGGCGCGGCTGCCGGCGGCGCGAGTGGAGATCCTGACGGCTTGTCCGGTCGCGCACGAGGTGTTCCGGGAATTTCCTTCTGTCAGGCGAGTGCACCAGTTGCCGTTCCGCGGCGTTCGCCATCCGCTGCAGGTTCTGTTGACACTGCTGCGCGTGCACCGTGTCCGTTACGACATCCTGATCGATCCCAGCCACCGGTCCTGGACCGCGCGCTTCCTGACTCGCCACCTGCCGGCACACCTCAAGCTCGGCTTTGCCACTGCCGGCAGAACCGAGGGGATAGACATCAGCGTTCCCTTCGCCGGTGCACCGGCTCACATGGGCGACTACCCCGTGTATCTGCTGCGCCGCGGGCTCCTCGGGCTCGATGAGGAAGCTGCGCGCGCGGCGGCTCCCAAGCTCGGCATCCGCCTGACCCTGGCCGAGCGTCTGGCCGGCAAGGATGAGCTCGCGCGCGTCCTCGGTACCGGCGGCTCGGGTCCGGTAGTGGCCGTGGCGGCGCATGCGACGGGCGCAAAGCGATTCGACACCGGCTGGTGGCGCCGCATGATCGCGAGTCTCCATCCCCTGGTGCCGCCCGCGCGCGTCATCGAGATCCGCCCCCCGAGCGGAGTGGCGGCGCTGCCGGAGCTGCCGGCTTACTACTCGCGCCAGATCCGCCAGGTCGCCGCGCTGCTGGAGGCAACGGCGGCGTTCATCTGCGCCGACTCCGGGCTCATGCATCTCGGCGCTGCCACCGATGCCACGACCGTCGGCCTCTTCAAAGTGACGGAGCCGCGGCTCTACGTGCCGCGCCGCGGCGCGAGCTGCGCGATTACGGCGAGCGACCAGGCGCCGGAGCTCGTGGCGCAGCAGGTGGCTCAGCTACTTACGCGAGTATCTGCAACCGAGCGCTGAGGAGTGAGGCGCGATCGGCGCTCGGCCCCACCAGGACCTCTATCGTTCCCGGCCCGAGACCCGGCTGCAGATCGGGGCCCAGCGAGCGCAACTCGGCGACCGACAGATGCAGCAGCAGGGTGGCGCGCGCTCCCGGCTCGAGGGTCACTTTGCCGACACCTTGCAGCTCCAGCAGCGGGGGCGCGACGCGTGCCTTCAGGCGGCGCGTGAAGAGGAACACGGTCTCTTCGGCTTTGCGAGCGCCCTGATTCTCCACTTCGACGCGTACTTCTACGGTGGCGGATGCATCGGCGCATTGGGGTGTCACCCGCAAGTCGCTCAAGCTGCAGCGGCCGTACGTCAGGCCGTGCCCGAAAGGGAAGAGGGGCTCATGGGATTCGTCGATGTATTTGCTCGAGAACGGACCCACCGGCTCGGTGGGGCGGCCGCCGTTGCGCTGCCCGAAGTAAAGCGGTATCTGCCCCACGGCGCGCGGCCACGTGATCGGAGTGCGGCCGCTGGGTGCGGTGCGGCCTGTCAGGACGTCGGCGACCGCATGGCCACCCTCACAGCCGGGGAACCAGGCGGCGAGCAGTGCGCTCGCCTTCTCGGCGAGCCAGGGAACGACGAGCGGCCGGCCAGAGAAGAGCACGGCGATGACGGGGATCCCCCTTGCGGCGGCGCGCTGCAGTGCGGCTTCCGCCAACTGCCGCTGACGGCCGGGCAGCCCCGGGTGCGCGCGCGAGGCCGCTTCGCCACTCATCGTGGTGGCCTCGCCCAGACAGAGCACAACGGCCTCGGCGTTGTCGCTCAGCTCCAGCGCCGCCGCGATGCCGCTCGCATCATCGCCGGCGATAGCGACGCCGCTCGCGTGCAGGACCTCAGTCCGTGGCAGCGCGGCACGCATCCCGGCGAGTAGGTCGACGTGGGTCTCGGGCTGCGCCGCGCACCACCAGGGGCCGCACATCTGCGTGGGCGCCTGCGCCAGCGGCCCGATGAGCGCCAGGCGGCGCAGGCTGGCGGCGAGTGGCAGAGTCTCGCTGCGATTGCTGAGCAACACCAGGGAGCGGGCACCGATCTCACGCGCGAGTCGGCGTCGTGCCGCCAGCGCGGTGGCGCTTTCTGCAGCGGCGCCGCGCCGATAGGGATCCTCGAAGAGGCCCAGGCGCGCCTTCAATGTCAACACCCTGTGCACCGACTCGTCGATCTGCGCCTCGCTTACCAGGCCGCGCTCGAGAGCCAGCGGCAATCCCTGCAGATAAGCCCCCGAAACCATGTCGATGTCGACGCCTGCCTGGAGCGCCAGAGCCGCAGCCTCGATGAGGTCGGCGGCGACACCATGTTGGATCAATTCGGCGATGGCGTTGTAGTCGCTGACCAGAACGCCGTCGAAGCCGAGCGCCTGTCGCAGACGACCGCGCAGCATCCCGACATGAGCGGTCATTGGAATACCCGCGAGGTCGGTAAAGGCGGGCATCACGGCCGCAACTCCGGCTTGGACGGCGGCCGCGAAGGGCGGCTCGTGAACTTCGAGAACTGTTCGGTCGGAAACGTCAACCGAGGCGTACTCGCGGCCGGCGGTCACCGCCCCATAGGCGCAGTAGTGCTTGGCCACGGCCGCAAGCGAGTCGGCTGAGGTCAGGTCGACCCCCTGGAAGCCGCGCACCTTGGCCTCGGCCAGGAGCCTCCCCACCCACGGTGACTCGCCCGGACCCTCGACGGTGCGGCCCCAGCGCGGCTCCCGGGACACATCGAGCATGGGGGCGAAGGTCATGTTGATGCCATCGGCGGCCGCCTCTTTCGCCGCTTCCCGCGCCGTAAGCGCCCAGGCTTCGGGGTCGAAGAGGGCGACTTCCGCCAGGGGTGGGGGAAAGATGGTGCGATGGCCATGGATCACATCGAGCCCGATGATGAGCGGAATACCCAGGCGGGATTCCTCGATTGCGATGCGCTGCATTTCGCGCGCGGCTGCCGCCCCGATAAGATTGAGCAGATTGCCTATCCTGCCGGAGCGGATATCGTCGGTGGAGTGACCGGCGATCACCGGTCCGGTCACGGTGTCGCTGGCGGCTATCATGGTGAGCTGACCCAGCTTCTCGGTCAGGGTCATCCGGCCGATGAGCGTCTCGATGCGCCGTGTGTCTTGCGGTTTCATGACGGGTACGATGATAGAACGCCCAGACGACAGCAGCGACAGCCACCCGCCGGAGACCGAGGCCGAGCACTCCGGCCTCGTGCCGCAGGTCGGCATGATAGTCCGGGCGCTGCTCGCTTCGCCGGTCTGGAGCTCGCTGGTCGCGCTCATTGCGGGGGTATTCGCGGTCATCGTGGCCACGGCCTACGGACAGGTATGGCTCAACAGGTGGAACCAGCC
>JBOIAB010000032.1:0-2293 GCA_050738635.1 Steroidobacteraceae bacterium | reverse complement strand
TCGCGGCGGATTACGAGAAGCAGCTCGAACTTCTGAAACGATCGCACGGCAAAGTGCAGCGCTGAGGCTTCGGCGCGCTTATTATGCCCGCGTCATGGCGGGGGGAGAACGAGACCTTGTATCTGAGGCGCGGCATTCTATTGGTCCTGGCGGTCGTCGGACTCGCAGGGTGCGCATCGCAGCCGCCGAAGCCCGTGCAGACGCAGGCGACCCTCATCGCGAGCGCGGACGTCAATCCGGACTCCCAGGGCCGCCCATCGCCGGTGGTCGTGCGGATCTATCAGCTGCGGGGTGACGCCCAGTTCAACGACGCGGCCTTCTTCGCCCTGTTCGACAACGAGAAGTCAACGCTGGGCGAAGACCTCATCATGCGCGATGAGCGCACGCTGTTCCCGGGCCAGAGCGCGCCCCTCAGCCTGGCGCTGGCACCGGATGCCCGATTTCTGGGCGTGGTCGCCGCCTACCGTGACATACGATCCAGCCGCTGGCGCGCGGTCGTCGGGGTGCCCGAGAAATCGCTGCTCAAGCTGCTCGCCAAACGCCGCGTGTCGGTACAGATCGGCAGGGACGCGGTAACCATAGCCGTCAGCGACTGACGCTTTAGACCAGCGCCGACCGGAGGTGCAACCCGCGATGTCCGAGAAGAATCGAATTGTCTGGTCCGAAGGGTTGTTTCTGCGCCCGCAGCATTTTCAGCAGCAGGAGCGTTACCTCGAGGACTACGTACAGGGCCGCGTCGGCACGCTCCGTCCCGACGCATGGGGGCTCGTGGAGCTCGAGATCGAGCGCGATCTGCTCGCGATCGGCAAGCTGGCGCTGCGGCGGGCGCGGGGTGTTTTCCCCGATGGCACGCCTTTCGCCATGCCGGAATCCGATCCTCTGCCGCCACCCCTCGAAGTGGGCACGCAGCTGCGCGACCAGGTGGTACACCTCGCCATTCCACTGACACGCGCCGGGGCAACGCTCGCAACGCGCCCCAACGGGTCTGCCGAGGTGACGCGCTATCGCAGTCGGGACCACCAGGTCCGTGACGTGATGTCGGACGTTGGTTCCGTCGTTGACCTCGAGGTTGCGGCGCTCAACGCGCGGCTGATGCCGCAGAGCGAACCGGCCGAGGACTTCGCCCAGATCCCGGTGGCTCACGTGGTGGAGTGCCGGGCCGACAAACAGGTCGTGCTCGAGGACCGCTTCATTCCGAGCGTGCTCGCCTGCACCGTCGCGCCGCGCCTGGCGACTTTTCTCTCCGAGCTGCAGGGTCTGCTGCATCAACGGGGCGAGGCCCTGGCGGCGCGCGCCGTCGCCAGCGGCCGCGGTGGCGCGGCGGAGATCGCCGATTTCCTCATGCTGCAGACGATCAACCGCTACGAGCCGGTGGTGACGCACCTCGCCGCCACCTCGCGCTGTCACCCCGAGGAGCTCTACCGGCTGGGCCTCGAGATCGCCGGAGATCTGGCGACGCTGACCGCCAGTGCGCGCCGGCCGGCACAGTTTCCGGGTTATCGGCACGATGCGCTGCGGGCGAGCTTCGAGCCGCTCATGCAGGCGCTACGCGGGTCATTGAGCGTTGTGCTCGAGCAGAACGCGATTCCCATTCCACTCGCACAGAAGAAGTTCGGCATCAGCGTCGGTACGGTGCCCGACCGCACGCTCTTCGATTCCGCGAGCTTCGTTCTCGCCGCGCGCGCGGACATGCAGACCGAAGAGTTTCGCCGGCGTTTTCCGCAGCAGCTCAAGATCGGACCGGTGGAGAAGATCCGCGATCTGGTCAACCTGCAGCTTCCGGGCATCGGCATCCAGGCCATGCCGGTCGCACCGCGGCAGATTCCCTACCACGCCGGGTTCACCTACTTCGAGCTCGATCGGCAGGGGGAGCTCTGGCGGGCCCTCAAGGCCTCGGGCGGCATTGCCATCCACCAGTCCGGCGAGTTTCCGGGCCTCGCGCTGGAGTTCTGGGCGATACGGAGCTGATCCATGAACACGCCACCCGACGATCCCTTCGCTCCGAGCGATGCGACGATCCTGAGGCCTCGTCCGGGACGGCGTCCGGGCACGCCGGGCGCGGGTTCTGCGCCTGCCGCACCCGCATCCAGCGGCGGACCGGCGCCGACGCGGATGCCGCCGCAAGGAGCGCCCCGCGCACCTTCCGCTCCGGAGCCGTCGAATGCAGGGTCGGGGCCGGGCGTCGGGGAGTTCATCTCCACCGGCCGTAACCCGCTGCTCCAGGCCGCGGGGCCGTTGCTCGTGCTCGCGGGACGTTTGCGCGGGCAGATTGCGAACGCGGATGTCGAAAGCC
>JBOIAB010000031.1:0-19671 GCA_050738635.1 Steroidobacteraceae bacterium | reverse complement strand
CGCGCAAGACGATCGAGACGCTGGTGCACCAGGTGGAGAAGGTCGAGACGGCCATCGAGCCCCGGTTCCAGAGCCACTTCGTCGAGGCGATGGGCATTCCCCACTCGACGGCGCAATACCCGCACCTTCGCCAGGTCGTCGCGTTGCCGGAGCCAAAAGTGCCGACGCCTCGCGGGGGCGCCCGCGGCGCCAGACGCCGGCCCGCCCCCACCGCTGGCAAAGAACCGTAGCCGCCAAGTGGCGTACCCGACCGCCCCGGACAGGGAGCGAGGGTGGCAGGTGCGTTTCGTCTTTTTGCGGGCGCTCGGTGCAATGTGAGAATTGCACCGAGGGTAATAAACCAATTGCACCGACGCGACCCACGCAAGTGAAATCGACCCCATCGCAGCCAGAGGTTCGCCGCTGCCGGGCAGCCTCCCTGGCGGCTCGCGTCTCGCCGGCAAGTACGCCATGCTGCTCGCCATGATCCCGCACGGTGATCTCCCACAGGTAACACTGGAACAATTCCGCCGTGAGGCGGCGGGCCAACATCCGATGCCGGCAGGCGTTGCCATCGCAGCTGTCTCGGCTGGCTTCGCTCTTGGGCTTGTCGCGAAGGTGCTCACTGTTGTCGGCCGTCGGGCCACACCCCCTGCGGATGCCGCCAGGCTCGAGCCGCTCACGGCCGCGGCGCAGGCCGCATCGCAACGCATGTTGCAAATGGCCGCAGACGACGTCGCAGCATTCGAGGCGTATCTGACCGCCAGACGCCTGCCCCACTCGAACGAGTCCGAGCGCGAGGCACGCCGACAGGCCATCGACTCGGCCGTCCGCCGCGCAATCGAGTTGCCGCTCGCGGCCGCGGCGGCAGCCGCGGCGGGCTTGAAACTGTGCAGCGAGGCGTCCGCCTTCACGCCTGCCGACCTGACCGCCGATCTCGGCGTCAGCGCGGATCTGCTGGCGAGCGCCCTGCGCGGCTTTCTGCTGTGCGCGCGATCCAATGTCGGCCAGCTGGCGGCCGCAGGCGCTTCACTCGGCGAGCGCGTCGCGACCGAAACGGAGGGGCATGCGGCGGCATTGCGCCTGGCGGAAACAATCCTCGAGCGTGCCCGCAGGGCCGTGGAAGTCTAAGCCCGCCTCACGAGAGACCGATGACGCGCCCCGTTTCCAGATCCAGGTCGATGTCGTAATACGCCGGGCGTGTCGGTAAGCCCGGCATCGTGCTCATCGTCCCGAGCAGCGGATACAGAAACCCCGCTCCGACGCTGGCGCGAACGTCCCGGACCGGTACCGTGAATCCGGAGGGCGCGCCCTTGAGGCTCGGGTCGTGGCTCACGCTGAGATGGGTCTTGGCCATGCAGATCGGCAAGCCGCCGAATCCCAACCGGGTGTAGAGCGCGATCTTCTGCTCCGCTTCCGGCAGGTATTCGACGCCGCTGCCGCCATAAATTTCGCGGACGATCGTCTCGATCTTCGACTTGATGCCACTCTCCAGCGGATAGAGGAAGCGGAAATTCGTCGGCTGCTCGCAGGCAGCGATCACGGCTCTACCGAGGTCCGCCGCGCCCGCGCCCCCTTCGGCCCAGTGATTCGTGGCGACAGCATCGTACGCTCCCGCCTGCACTGCGAGCCTGCGCACCAGCTCGATTTCCGCCGCCGTGTCGTGTGCGAAGCGGTTCACCGCGACGACTACCGGAATGCCGAACAGGCGCGCACTGCGGATCATCCTGACGAGGTTCGAACAGCCCTGCTCGACGAGTCCGAGGTGCTCCATGGTGTAATCCGGGTGCAGCGGCTGCCCGGCCGTCACCTTCGGGCCGCCGCCGTGCATCTTCAACGCACGGATCGTGGCGACCAGCACCACGCAATTGGGTATCAGGCCGCTGTAGCGGCACTTGATGTCGAAGAATTTCTCCATGCCCATGTCGGCACCGAATCCCGACTCCGTGAGCACGTAGCCCTGCGGCCCGACGAGCTTGAGCGCGAGTTGGTCGGCGATGATCGAGGAATTGCCGTGCGCGATGTTGCCGAACGGCCCGGCGTGCACGAACGCCGGTGTTCCTTCGAGGGTCTGCAGCAGAGTCGGCATGACGGTGTCCTTCATGAGCACCGTCAGCGCGCCCCCCACGCCCAGATCGTCGGCGCTGATGGCCTCGCCTGCGCGGTTCGTGCCGATCACCACGCGGCCCAACCGCTCGCGCATGTCGGCAACGCCGGTCGTCAGGGCGAGGATCGCCATGATCTCGCTTGCCGCCGTGATGTCGAAGCCAGTGACACGCGTGCGTCCCTTCTCCTCCGGCCCCTGCCCCACCGTTATCTGACGCAGGGCGCGGTCGCTGACGTCGATCACCCGACGCCACGTGATCGTGCCCGGATCGATGTCCAGACGTGCAAAGCGGCTGCGCTGCGCGACAGTCAACCGGTTGGGATCGGTCTGCGTGATGCCCAGTTTCCGCAGTCGCCGCAACATCACGGGCGAAAACCGCCGGCTGCCGTCCTTCTCGGCCGGGCAGAGCCGGTCGAAGAGGGACTCATCCGCCTGCGCCGCCTCGTGCAACAGCCGCGCATCGATCGCAGCCGCCAGCAGGTTGTTGGCCGCGGTGATCGCATGGATGTCGCCGGTGAGATGGAGATTGAGATCCTCCATCGGAATGATCTGGCTGTAGCCGCCGCCCGCCGCACCGCCTTTGATGCCGAACGTCGGCCCCTGGCTGGGCTGGCGGATGCAGGTGAAGACGTTCTTTCCCAGGCGCGCGCCGATGGCCTGGCTCAGGCCCACCGTCGTGGTCGTCTTGCCTTCGCCGAGCGGTGTGGGCGTGATCGCCGTGACGACGATGTATTTGCCGTTCGGCGCGTCCTTGAGGCGGTCGCGCACGGTGAGGCTCACCTTGGCCTTGTACCGTCCGTAGGACTCGAGCTCCTGCGGCAGGATGCCGGCCTTCTCCGCCAGCTTGCCAATGGGCAGCGGCGTTGCCGCCTGCGCGATTTCGATGTCGCTCTTAGCCATCGCGGAGCTCCAGCAGCGGAAGCCGAGAGGGCTAGTTTGCTGGCCGCGATGCCTGGCGTGCAACTCCCGTCGCCGGACGGCCCGTCGCGCGAGCGCGGACGGTGGCCTCCGCAAGATAGCTGTCGCCGGAACCCGACCCCGACGAAGCGCGGCGCTCGCTGACGATCGTCTCGACATGGGGGTCGGTGGCCCCGGCACGGCGCGCGCCCGCAAGCGCCAGCTCACGGGCGATGTCCTTCGCCGCCGCGATCGCCTCTTCCGCCTCGGCGAAATCCCGGATGCCCGCCGGGCCGTGCACCCGAAACACCTTCCACTGTGGCTGATTGACCAGGATATCGACCGTCTCCGACACTACGCCGACGACCGCGCCCACCGCATTGCACACGGCGGCATGTTGGGGAACGAGCAGCTGCGCGCCGAGCCGGCGTGCGACCTCCGGATAAAACGCCGCGGCGGGGGCGCCGATGGCCACCAGAGGGTTCGCCAGGCGTGGCTGCGCGTCCAGCAGTCTCGAGACCGGACGCCCCTCCACCACCCTATCGAGAAGGATGCCAAGCGGCCCCCAACGCCCGTTGTGCGGCTCGACTCCCGGGTCCTGCGCCAGGGCGCTCTCCAACACCACGCGCGCCGCCTGGCGTATGACCAGCTCGTAGACGCGCTCCGACAGCACGTCCGGGCTGTCCTTGCCCTTGCGGGCGGTCACGTTGCGCTCCTCGGTGGCGAGAATGGCGGCCCCGAACCGGGCAGCCTCCCGGTCCCAGCCGCTCTGGCGGCCGAGCACGTGCAGGGCATCGCTCGGAGTGAACCCGGCAAGAGTCGCGAGCCCGCGGTCCACCAGCCGACGCAGCGCCTCGACGCCCTGCGCGGTATGCGCCACCTGGTCGAGCCGCCGCGGAGCCGTACCCAGCGCCTCCCAGACCCGTAGCTCCAGCCGATCGAGATCCCGTCCCGCCTCGCGCCCCGGGTTGCGATGCCCGAACTGCCCCGCGAACAAGGGCAGGCGCTCGGCCGTGGCGAGCCGGCCGAGCTCCGGCAGAACCTCGGGGAACTGCTGCGCCAGCAGGCTGAGCGGCATCACTCGCCGCGGCCCGACTTGCAGCCGTGCTTCGCGATCGAAATGCACCTCGCTGTCGCCACCGAGGCCGCAGGTGTGAACGTCAATGGCCTGGACCATCGTCCGCCAACCGCCGATCACGGCGCCATCGGCGCGCACTACCGGATGTCCGTCGATGATGATGGCCACGTCAGTGGTCGTCCCTCCCATATCAGCAACGGCGAAGTCCTCCAGACCAGTGAGGAAGGCCGCTCCCACGACGCTGGCCGCCGGCCCGGAGAGTACGGTCTCGATCGGATAGTCGATGGCGACGCTCGCTCGCATCAGCGTTCCATCGCCCTTCACGACCATCAACGGAGCGACGACCGCTTCGCGCTCGAGTGTCTGGCCCACCGCTTCGAGCAGATGCCGAATGTGCGGTACCAGGCGAGCGTTGAGCGCGGCAGTCAGCGCCCGCTTGGGCGCGTTCAACTGCGCGCTCAACTCGTGACTGCAGGTCACCGGCTTGCCGGATAGCGCGCGGATGCGCTCGCGCACCCGCAGCTCGTGCTCGGGATTGCGTACCGAGAATTGTGCCGCGACCGCGAACGCCTCGACCCGTGGGCCGAGGTCGCGTACCGCCGCCTCGATCGCCCCCTCATCGAGCGGCTGTTCTTCGACACCGGTCGGGTCGTGTCCGCCGCGCACCCGCACGACAACGCCTCCCAACTGCTTCTCGATGCCCGTCTCTGCGGCCATGCGGTCATTGAAGCCAACGAGGACCGCGCAGATCGGACTGAAGCGGTTCTCGACGACCGCGTTGGTCGCGAGCGTCGTCGATACCGAAACGAGGGAAATGCGCTGGCGGGCGCCTTCGGGCAGCTCGTGCAGAACGGCGCTGAGTGCCGCCCCCAGCCCCACTGACAGATCCCAGTGGGTGGTCAAGGCCTTGGCGCTGGCTACGACACGGTCGCCACCGTCCAACGCCACGGCATCGGTGTAAGTGCCGCCCGTATCGAGTCCGATCCAGAGCTCACCTCTGCTCACCGTCTCCGGCTCCGGTCTCACCCCCGCCGGGACTCCGCTCTTCGGGACGCCGCCTCCACTGCGTTGGACAGCAGCATCGCGATCGTCATCGGCCCCAGACCACCCGGCACGGGAGTAATCCAGCCCGCGCGCTCGGCGGCTCGCTCGTATTCCACATCACCCACCATTTTGCCGGTAGCGTCACGGTTGATGCCCACGTCGAACACCGCAGCTCCCGGTTTGATCCAATCACCGGGGATGAAGTGCGGCTTCCCCACTGCCGCCACGACCACATCCGCGCGCTCCACCTCAGCCCTCACGTCCCTGGTGCCGGTATGGCAGACCGTCACGGTCGCTCCGGCCAGCAGCAACTCGAGTGCCATCGGGCGGCCCACGATGTTGGATGCACCGACCACGGTCGCCCTCAGGCCGCGCAGTGCGATGCCGTACTCCGCCGCCAGGCGAATGACGCCATGCGGAGTGCAGGGGCGCAGCCCCGGGCGCTTCTGCGCCAACAGACCGGTGTTGACCGGGTGAAAGCCATCGACATCCTTTCTCGGGTCGACCGCGTCCATGACCTGGGTCGTATCGTGCGTTTTGGGCAGCGGCAACTGCACCAGAATACCGTCGACGCGCTCGTCGCGGTTGAGCCGGTCGACGAGCGCGAGCAGCTCCGCGGCGCCCGTCGTTGCCGGCAGGTCGTGGGCGAAGGAGGCAATACCGGCCTCGGCGGCCGCTTTGCGCTTGTTGCGCACATAGATACTGGAGGCGGGATCCTCGCCCACTTGCACGACGGCGAGCCCGGGCGGCCGACCCAATCTGCCGGCGAGCTCCGCGGCGCGTGCCGCCACCTCGCCGCGCACCTTCAGGGCGACGGCCTTGCCGTCGAGGAGGATCGTCGTGCCGTTCACACTAGACATTCGAATCCGGGAAAGAGGCCTTGCGCCGGTTCACGTAGTCGAGCAGCGCCTCGTCGATCGCGGGATCGAGCGGCGGCGCCTCGTACTCCGCAAGCTGCTTCTTCCACAAACCGTTGGCGCGCTGCGCCATGTCCGTCTCGCCCTCGGCCAGCCACTGCTCGAAGCTGTTGTTGTCGGCCAGCGGCGAGCGGTAGAACGCGGTCTCGAAATTGGCTTGCGTGTGGGCGCAGCCGAGGAAATGCTTCCCCGGGCCGACCTCGCGGATCGCATCCATCGCCTGGCCATTGTCGCTCAGATCGACGCCCTGCAGCAGGGTATGCGCCATGCCCGCCTGATCGGCGTCCATGACGAACTTCTCGAAGCCAATGGTGAGCCCCCCTTCGAGCCAGCCGGCAGTGTGCAGCACGAAGTTGACTCCCGCCAGGCAGGTCGGCGTCAGGGTATTGGCCGACTCGAATGCGGCCTGAGCGTCGGGAACCTTGGAGGCGCACAGCGCCCCGCCGGAGCGGAACGGCACGCCCAGCCGCCGCGCGAGCGCAGCCATGACGTAAAGGACCAGAGCAGGCTCGGGAGTCCCGAACGTCGGCGCCCCGGATTGCATCGACAGTGAGGACGCGAAACTTCCGAGCACCACGGGCACGCCGGGGTTGATGAGCTGGGCGACCGTCATGCCGGCTAACGCTTCGGCGAGCGTCTGCGCGACCGTGCCCGCCACAGTCACAGGCGACATCGCGCCCGCGAGAATGAACGGCGTGACGATCGTCGCCTGGTTCGCGCGCGCATAAGTTTTCAGCGCGCCGAGCATCGTCGCATCCCATGTCATGGGGGAATTGGCGTTGATCAGGCTCATGACACAGGTTTTCGGTTTCCCGGTCGCCGGATCCAGGTACTGGTCGCCGAACAGGAGCCGCGTCATCTCGACCGTGTCCGCGGCCCGCTCCGCCATGGTCACGGAGCCCATGTACGGCTTGTCGCTGTACTTCATGTGGCTGTAGACCATGTCGAAATGGCGCTTGTTGACCGGAAGGTCCACCGGCTCGCAGATCGTGCCGCCCGAGTGGTGCAGCGACGTTGACGAGTAAGCGAGCTTGACGAAGTTGCGGAAGTCTTCGATGCGCGCGTAACGCCGGCCTTCGTCGAGGCTGCGGATGAACGGCGAGCCGTAAGCGGGCGCGAAAACAGTGCGCCCGCCGCCGATCACGACGCTGCGCGCCGGATTGCGCGCGTGTTGCACGAACTCTCTGGGCGCCGAGCGGGTCACCAGCTCGCGGCACATGCCGCGCGGAAACCGCGCGCGCTCGCCTTTTACGTCGGCGCCGGCGTCACGCAGGATCTTCAGCGTCTCCGGATCGTCGCGAAAGTCGATGCCGATCTCTTCGAGGATCGTGTCGGCATTGTGCTCGAGCAGCTCCAGGCCCTCCGTGCCGAGCACCTCGTAGTACGGAATGTTGCGCGTGATGAAGGGGACCGAAGAGTGGCTGCGCGCAGTGCGCGCGGCTCTCTTGGCGTCCCGTCCACTAGGACGGCGAGAGCGAAGGGTGTGAGCTGGCTGCTCGTCCATGGGAACTCCGCATTAGGGTTTGCCGTGGCGGCGCTCCTGAAAGTATGGACGCCGGCCTCGCGGGGGGCTAATCGAATTGCGGCATCCATTTGCCGAGATGCGTCCGCCCGGTTGTCGCCTTCGGACACACCCAGGTCGAAAATGCACCCTCTCGACCCCTCGGACGCCATTACCATTCATCCCATATGCCCAGCCTCGACGAATTGACGGCCACGCCTGCACAGACCGCCCCCCGGGCCCAGCGCAGCGCCGGCTCCCCGCCGCTCTACATCGTCACCACCCGGTGCCCCGATACCACCGGCATCGTGGCCGGAATCGCCGGCTTCCTGGCGGGACACAATGCGACGATCGCAGAGGCGCAGCATTACGATGATCCGTATACCGGAACGTCGTTCATGCGCACGGTATTCCAGGATAACGGACAGGGGATGCCATCCGTGGAGGAGCTCGAGCGCAAGTTCGCGGAGGCCGTCGGCCGACGCTTCCAGATGGAATGGCAGTTCAATCAGGTGCGCCGCTGCCGGACGCTGATCGCCGTCTCACGCCAGGGACATTGCCTCAACAGCATCCTGCACCGCTGGAGCACCTCCACACTGCCGATCGAGGTGGTGGGCGTGGTTTCGAACCACCAGGATATGCGCAGCTTGGCGGAGTGGCACGGAGTGCCCTATCACTACCTGCCCATCATCGATAGCCGCAAGGCGGAACAGGAGCGGCGGCTGATGGAGCTGTTCGAGCGGGTGGAAGCCGAGATTCTCGTGCTGGCGCGCTACATGCAGGTCCTCACGCCGGAGGCCTGCCGCTATTTCGAAGGCCGCGCCATCAACATTCATCATTCCTTCCTGCCCGGCTTCAAAGGCGCCAAGCCATACCACCAGGCACATGTGCGCGGCGTAAAGCTGATCGGAGCCACCGCGCATTACGTGACGACGGATCTCGACGAAGGACCGATCATCGAGCAGGAGGTTTCGCGCGTCGATCACACTCAGTCACCCGACGACCTCACGATCGTCGGCAGCGAGCTCGAGACGGTGGCGCTCAATCGAGCAATCAAGTGGCACGCAGAGCGGCGCGTATTTCGCAACGGTAGCAGAACCGTAGTCCTGAAATAGGCGTCACGCGCCAGTCGATTCAGTGGGCGTCGAAGGCGTCGTCCAACGCTGGCGCGTACGCATCGTTGCTCGTCATGCTCGGCAGCCCGAGCGCAGCCTCGATCGTGCGACCGGTGCTGTAATGGTCGTAGCGCCTGTAACTGATGTAGCCGGATTTGACGGTCCCCTGCGAGCCGACCACGATCGTCGCAATGTGGTTGTTCAGTGTCGTGTTGGACTCGTCCCAGGTGAGAATGAGCAGGCATCTCTGCTCGCGCCATGCAGGTGAGGTAAAGAGCCGGCCGAGCGTCCGTTTCAGCCAGGCATCCTGCACCCGCAGACTCCTCGGCGACCCGTTGCCGGGCAACTCACCGTCATCGTAATCGTCGGCCGCGAGCCATGCAAACACAGGTGTGGTTGCGGCACGCCCGAGGTCCCCGGGCCACTCTTTCAGATCGACGAGATGCCCACGGCAGCGTGCGCTGTCGCCGCGGATATCGCTGAAATTGATGAACGGCGCATCGTCGGGCTCGAAATGCTTGTCGTAGCGGGTGGTCACGTTGCAAGGCGTTCCCATTCCCTCCAGATAGGACTTCCAGCTCTCGCCGGCCGTCTCGAGCAGATCGGCGAGATTCGGCGCCGCGACATGGATGTTGGGAAAATAGGCGCCTCCCTGCACGAAGGTGTCGCCGCCGGCGATGGCAAGATAGTTCTGGTCGCTGGGGTGATAGACGGCCTGGTAATTCGCCAGCAGCGTGCCGCGGGCCAGCAGCGAATTCATGAAGGGCGCGTCCTTCCTGTCGCCGATCACCTGCCCGTAATCGGTGTTTTCCATCATGATCAGGAACACATGAGCGAAGCGCGGCACCCGCGCCGGCGCTGCAACGGGCGGCGGGAAAGTCATGGTCGGAGTCGTCTCCAGCTTCATCGCCGCGATGTAACTCCTGCCGAACCCGGTCCTGCCACCCAACTCGAGGCGCAAGGCCATCTCGATTGCGCCGTGCGGGATATCACCGGCAACACTGCGAGACTCGAAGCGCGCGGGACGCTTCGGTCCGCCAGCCGGTGCGCCGCGCAACACGACCGGAGCGCCCAGTTGCTCACCGGATGCCGCGAGAAACCTCCCCGTCAGGACTGGACGCCCGGAACCCCGGCCTGAGGCGGCGAACGATGCCGACAAGGTGAAATGACGATGCGGGAATGTCGCGGCCTGGAGCGGAATCAAGCGCTCGAGGACGCTGTTGCCGTACGGCCCGTTGGCGATGACGACTCGTGGCGCGGGGAGCAAGGGCCATATCGTCTGTACTCCGTCGCCGCAACGCAGCGCGGGGCTGCCCGCGACAATGGTCCAACCGGGCACGGTCGAGGCGGCGCTCGGATCGGAGGTGCATTGAACGGTCGCGTCAAACCCGAGTGGATTCGGGCTCTGGGCATAGGCCGCGCAGACGGCAAGCAAGGCGGCTGTCAGTGAGAGCCAGGAGCGACCGCGCGCCATTACGACAGCCCCTAAATGCGACCCGCGCGAGTGTACCTCACGGGTCCAGCCGCGCGTACAATCAAGTCGTGTCGCAGCAGAGTAAAATGGACCTTCGTAGCGCCTACTGGCGGGCGCTCGAAGCCATGCGGCTCGGGCGCTTCGCCACCGCGGAACGGCGGCTGCGTGAAATCCAACGGACCAGCCCGGGGGAGATCAACAGCCTGCATCTGCTCGGGGTAGCGCTGCTGTCGCAGAACCAATTGGCTCCCGCCCTGGAAATTCTCGAGCGTGTCGGCGCGCAGGCACCCGGGTTCCTGCACGGCCGTATCGATCTCGCGCGGGCTCATCGTCAGGATGGGCGCCTGGAGGCAGCATGTACGGAGCTGCGCCAGGTATTGCAGGAAAAGCGGTCTCTCGAGGCAGCGTGGCTCGCCTATGGCGATGTCCTGGTGGACCTGGGGAAGTTCGCCGATGCGCACTTCGCCTTCGAGCAGGCGCGGCTGCTCGACCCGCATCGGCAACGCATCGATGAGGCGACCGCCGTGCTCGCCGGCAGCGATTATCGCGCCGCCGAAGCGATCTTCCGCGAGGTCCTGAAGAGCGACGCGAGTCATCTGGCCGCGCTCGCCGGTCTCGCGGCCGTGGCCATTCGGGCGGGCAATACACGCGATGCCGAGCGACTGCTGAGCCACGCCAGAACCCGCTCCGCGCACTATCCTCTTCTGCAACGCGCCTGGGGCCATGCGCTGCTCGCGGCGGAGCGCCTGAGCGAGGCGGAGCAGACTTTTCTGCAACTGCTGCAGCTCGAGCCGCAGAACGCGCAGAACTGGGCGGCATTGGGCTCGGCTCGTGTGCGGCTGCTGCGTCAGCCGGAAGCGCTGTCGGCCTACGAGGAAGCCGCTCGGCTCAGTCCCTTGCACGCCGCATTCCGCCTCGCCGTCGGGCACGTCAACAAAACTCTCGGGCGGCGCGCGCAGTGCGAGGCGGCCTATCGGGAGTGCCTGCGCCTGGATCCGAAGTATGCGGAAGCATATTGGAGCCTCGCCGACCTGAAGAACTATCTCTTCAGCGACGCGGAGCTCGCGGCGATGCAGGCTCTGCTCGCCGCGCCGGGGGCCGACACCGATCAGGCGCAGCTGCACTTCGCGCTCGGGCGCGCCCTGGAGCAGCGTGACAGCTACTCCGAGGCGTTCAGCCATTATGCCCGGGGAAATGCGCTGCGGCAGCGGACCTCGCCGTTCTCGATCACGAGCTTCGAAGGCAAATCCAGGCGCATCGCGGCCTGTTACGACTCCGAGTTCTTCCGCGCCCGGGCGGGCGCCGGCGATCCCGATCCGGCGCCGATCTTCATCCTCGGGCTGCCCCGCTCCGGCTCGACGCTGGTCGAGCAGATCCTCGCCAGTCACTCGCAGATCGAGGGCACAATGGAGCTGCACAACATCCTGGCGATGGTGCGCGAGCTCGACCATCTCGGTGCCGACCGGGACGGCTATCCCGAAAAAGTCCGTGCGCTCTCGGTCGCCCAGCTCACCGGCCTCGGTCGCCGTTATGTCGCGGAGACCCGCGCCTTGCGCTCCGGCCGGCCGCACTTCATCGACAAGATGCCCAACAATTTCAGCCACGTCGGACTGATCCACGCCATTCTGCCTGGGGCGAAGATCATCGACGTCCGCCGGCATCCCATGGACACCTGCTTCAGCAACTTCAAGCAGTACTTCGCCCACGGTCAGTCCTTCAGCTACGACCTGCAGGACCTCGGGCGCTACTACCTGTGTTATCTCGCGCTGATGGATCATTGGGACGGGGTGCTGCCCGGCAGAGTGATGCACCTGCAGTACGAGGAGCTGATCCGCGATCCGCAGGACACCGTCCGGCGGCTGCTCGATCACTGCGGCCTGCCCTTCGAGCCTGCGACTCTGTCCTTTCACGAGAACCGCCGCCCGGTGCGTACGGCGAGCGCCGAACAGGTGCGCCAGCCGCTCTACGCCTCGGGAGTGGGCTATTGGCGCCGCTTCGCCGGCGACCTCGAGCCGTTGCGGGCGAGCCTGGGGGACTGCCTGGCGCGCTTCGACTACCTCGACCGGGTCGCGGACCTCAGCGCCCGTTGAAGCGATAGCTGAGGTGCACCCCGACCACCCGCGGCTCATTCGTGGTCTGCCGGTTGTCGTAGTTGCCGGTGTTGATCAGGATGATCGCGTCGGTGTTCCACAGATTGGTGATATATCCTTCCAGAGTCCAGGCGTCGTCGGCACTGCTGATGCCTAGGCGCACGTCGGAGATGTTGTATTCCGGCTCGAGGACGCGCGCCGAGCCCGCGCGGGTGCCGAGTTCGGGATTCGACAGAGCGCGCAGGTCGCTCCACCTGTCACCCTTGTGCGAGATGTCGTACTCGATGAAGCCGTTCAAGGCCGCGCCCAGCGACTTGTCGTAGCGCAGGTTGGCGCTGTAGCTGAAGTAGGGAACGAATGGCAGCGTCTCGTTCGGCACGATCATCTGCGTCAACACGCCGGTGAAATCCGGCTTCACGCTGACCAGCCGCGAATCGTTGTAATTGGCGTTGGCCTCCAGAGTCAGGCCCGCGACGATCCGATAGGCCACATTCGTCTCCGCGCCATAGATGCGGGCGGTGCCGAAGTTGGCATTGAAGGTCGTCGGACAGATGGAGTCGTCGAAGATCGGCGCCTGGTAGCCGTCCCAACGCATGTAATAGAGGGCGCCATTCCACCGCATGCGGCCCTGCAGCATGTCGGACTTCCAGCCCACCTCGAAGTTGTCGAGCGTATCCGGCTGGTAAGTGCCCGGGACACCCTTCTGGTAGCAGGACGACGACGCCCCCGCGTTGGTGCCGCCCTGCCTATACCCCTGGCTGAAGGTCCCGTAGAGCAGCAGCTGCTGGTTCGGCTTGTAGGAGATGCTCGCTTTGCCGGACAGCTTGTTGCCGGAAGCGCCGGTCAGCCCGGACGGCGTCTTCGGCTGATAGAAGTAACCCGCCCACTGATCGCTGGAGCCGAAGTCCCAGTCGAAGTATCTGAGGCCTCCCTCGATGGTCCAGTCGCGGGTGAGGTCGAAACTCACATCGGCGTATTCCGCCGTGTTCAGCGAGTCGTTCCGATTGACGCTGCTGTACCACTCATGGGGCAGCGGCGTCGCCGTTCCCGTCTCGTAATAGCTGTAGTAGCTCAGCGCGCTTTGATACCCCTCGCCATTGGGTTGCATTCCCGGCATGAGGTAGTAGGTGTCCCATAGCTGCCGCGTCTTCTGCCAGTAGAGGCCCGCGAGCCAATGCCAGCGGCCGCCGGGCTTCGATTGCAGGCGCAGCTCGTTCGACCATTGCCGCGTCCACTGGTCGTAGGTGTAGTACATGTTCGGCGCCTGGCAGCCGCTGTACGGATCGGTTCCGCCCTGCACGGTGGGCCCGGTCTGGCAGGTCAGGCTCTGCAGCAGGCCCGGCGAATTCTGATAGCTGTCCGGGAACGGGTTGTACTGGGCGTACTCGGAATATTCGGTGACGTAATGGTAGGGATACGTCCAGAAGGTACTGGCGAATACGAGATCACCGATGCCGACGTCCCCCTGGACGTTGAGATCGTAATCCGTAAAGGAATCGGAGATACCC
This sequence comes from Steroidobacteraceae bacterium, assembly GCA_050738635.1. Taxonomy (GTDB): domain Bacteria; phylum Pseudomonadota; class Gammaproteobacteria; order Steroidobacterales; family Steroidobacteraceae; genus 13-2-20CM-66-19. The sequence goes on along the minus strand of JBOIAB010000031.1, from coordinate 5,961 downwards.
TCGGGGCCGAAGTGCGCCACTTCGCGCTCCCCGAACCGGTTTGGGTCCTGGCACCAGCAGCCGGCGGTGTTCTGCCGCTGGTAATTCGCCGTCAGCACCGCCGTCCAGGAATCGCCGATCTTCTGCGTGAGGGCGGCGCGTCCCCCGTATTCCTTCTCCGTGTTGTAATCGTTGCGAGCCCACGCCGCATCCGTCGAGACGACCCCATTCACCCAATCCCTGGTGGCGAGCTCGTTGTCGATGAAGCCGCCTTCATGGACTGTGTAAGCCGACAGCCGCAAGGCCGTCGTGCCCTGGATCAGCGGCAGGTTGGCGAAAGCCTCCAGGGTGGTGTCGTTACCGCCGTGAGCGATGCTGCCATAGTCCAGATCGGTGCCGGCGCTGAACTTCTCCAAGTCGGGCTTATTGGTGATGACGCGGACGGCACCGGACATGGCGCCGCCGCCGAAGAGTGTGCCCTGCGGACCATCCAGGACTTCGATGCGCTCGACGTCGTAGAGGTGTAGGTCGGGGATGTACCCGTAATAGCTCGTCGAGGCGTCGTCGAGGAAGTAGCCGGTGGTCGAGATGTTCGAGGCGTTCGCGCTGCTGCCATCGGACACGCCACGCATGTAGAACATCTGATCGGTGGGCCCGATGCTCTCGTAGGAGATCGTGGGCATCGCTTGCACGACGTCCTCGAAATTCCTGATGCCCAGCTTCTGGATATCGCTGGAACTCAACGCCTCGATGGTCTCCGGGACGACCTGCAGGTTCTCCTCACGCTTGGTGGCGGTGACGATGACCTCCTGCAGGACGTCAGCTCCCGTCGACTCGCTCGCAGTCCCGGGGTCGGCGGCGAGCGCGGCAGGGACCCGGCCCGCCACCACGCCGTAGAGGGCGGCGGCGACCGCTAGAGCGACCTTCGAGCGAGCTACTTTCATACGCCCCCATCGCGCCTGCTTTCTTGTGCCGCCGGGACGATAGCATCGGCGAGCGGCACCTGTCTATATGACTATATAAATTTTGGGCGTAGAATTGAATAGAGATATAACTCGACCCAAAAAGACCGCCGTGGCGGCGTCTCGTCCCGGCCACACATGCGCAAATCGACGGCCACCCTGCTTTTGCTGCTGCTCGTGGCGAGCCTCGCCAGGGCTCGAGGCTATGAAGGCCCATCGCCGCCACTCTACGGGGTCACCCTGGAGCGAGCCGCCATCCCCATGCGAGACGGTGTCACGTTGGCCGTGACGCTCTACATGCCGACAGGGGCGCCCCGAGGCGCACGCTTCCCGGCTCTTCTCAACTACCTGCCCTATCGCAAGGACGACGACGAGGCGCAGGAGCAATACGGCCTCTTCAGCTACTTCGCGCGCCGCGGATTCGTCGGTGCAGCGGTCGACATCCGCGGCTTCGGTGCCAGCGGCGGTGCGCCGCCCGAGCGCGAATACTCAGCGCAGGAGCAGGCCGACGGCGAGCAGGTGATCGCCTGGCTTGCCGCGCAGCCCTGGGCGAACGGCAAGGTGGGGATGTTCGGTATCTCGTGGGGCGGCTTCAACGCCATTCAGCTGGCGATGCGCAATCCGCCGGCGCTCAAAGCGATCGTGGCCGTGGCGGCCAGCGAGAAGCTGTTCAAGGAAGACGTGCATTACATCGACGGCGTGGCGCACCTCGACGAATTCGAGCTGACCATGGATCTCGGCCAGGGTCGTAGCGGCGCGCCCGATTACAGTCTCGCGCCCAAGGTCATCGGGCCGCGCATGAATTCCAAGCCGTGGTCGCTGACCTATCTCGAGCACCAGCGCGATGACGCCTTCTGGCACAGCCCCGAGCGGCCGCTGTCCTCCATCCACGTGCCCTGCTTCCTGATCAGCGGACTGCACGATGGCTATCGCGACAGCATCCCGCGCATGCTCACCCAGGTCTTAGCGCCGGTGAAGGCATGGATCGGTCCCTGGAACCATGCCTGGCCGAGCGACAGCGACTACGGCCCGCTCACCGAGTGGCGTCGGCAGGCGGTGCGCTGGTTCGATTATTGGCTGAAGGGACGGAATACCGGCGTTCTCGCCGATCCCAAGCTGACGATCTACCTGCAGCATGCGTACCCGCCCGGGCCGCAGGATCAGACCGTACCCGGCGCATGGCGCACCTATGACTCATGGCCCCCGAAAGGCACACAGCCGGAGCGATTATTCCTGCAACCCGATCACGCATTACGCTACACGGCAGGCGCGTCCGGTCAGGACGAGCTGCGATACGTACCGTCCGCAGGTGCGGAAAGCGGCATCTTCTGGTGGGGAGATCTGCATCCGGACATGCGCTCATTCGATGCCTACAGCTTCGTCTACGACACCCAGCCACTCCCGCACGACACCGCCGTCGTCGGATTTCCTCATGTCAGAATCCAAGGCTCGGCGACTGCGCCCCTCGCAGATTGGGTTGCACGTCTGGAGGACGTAGCCCCCGACGGTCGCGTCACACTCGTGACCGGCGCTGACCAGAACGGCGCGCAGCGGGATTCCATGACCGCTCCGCGGCCTGTCGATCCGGGCAAGCGGGAAACATTCTCGTTCGACCTGCACCTCGCCTCCTACCTGTTCCCCAAGGGACACCGCATCAGACTCGCCCTCGCCAACGCCATGTGGCCGACGCTCTGGCCGACTCCCTATCCCATGGATACGACGGTCGCGCTGGGCGGCAAGCAGGCATCGTGGCTCGATCTGCCGCAAGTACCGCTCGTGGGTGAGACACCTCCGCGGTCGTTGTTCTCGCCCCCGGAGCGGGTCGAGAGCCCGCCAGGCATCACCGGGGGTGGTTTCGACTGGCCCGGATCATACACGGTGCAGCGCGATGAGACGGGCCACGCCCGCGTCGTTTGGCAAGGCGGATATGACGTCCACTATCCGTGGGGCATCTTTCACGACGCCGAAAAACTCACCTACCTCATCGACGATGCGCATCCGGCCGACGCCAGCGATACCGGTGACATCGTCAACGTACAGCACGTCGGTGCTCACACGTTGACCTGGCGCGGCCATCTCACTGTGCGCAGCGATCTGCACAACTTCTACTATCGTTACACGCGCACCCTGCTGCGGGACGGCAAGCTGGTCATGACCAGAACCTGGACGAAGACGATTCCCCGCGATCAGCAGTAGCGCTATGACTGCAGGATGACCGCCGCGTCCGCCTGCCAGCTCATGTACACCTCGTCGCTCCAGTCGATCGACCATTCGGAGGTGCGCCGCTCGTTCTGCGCCTGCACGGTGACGAGCTTGCCGCTCGCCATCTTGATCCGATAGGTCGAGCGGTTGCCGAGATAGCCGAGCTCCCAGACCACGCCGCGCAGCAGGTTGATTCGCCCGCCCGCGGGCGGCTCTTTGCTCAAGCGGATCTTTTCCGGTCGCAACGCCACCCAGACGCGCTGCCCGGACGGAAAGCGCCCGAGATCGTCGATCCTGAGCTCGCACGCGGTCTCGCTGCAGTGCACCGTGACCATGCCCGGCTCGCTGCCCGTCACCGTACCCTCGAAGAGGTTGGTGGTACCGACGAAGTCGGCAACGAAGCGGCTGTGGGGGAATTCGTAGATCTCGGACGGCATGCCGACCTGCAGCACTTTGCCGCGATCCATGACCGCGATGCGGGTGGCGAGCGCCATGGCCTCGTCCTGATCGTGAGTGACCACGATGAAAGTGATTCCGACCCGGTACTGCAGGTCCATGAGCTCGAACTGCGTCTTTTCGCGCAGCTTCTTGTCGAGAGCGGACAAGGGCTCATCGAGCAGCAGCACCCTGGGGCGGCGGATCAGCGCGCGCGCGAGCGCCACGCGCTGCCGCTGGCCACCGGAGAGCTGGTGCGGCTTGCGCTTGGCGAGATGGCCGAGCTGCACCATCTCGAGCGCCTCCGTGACCCGCTGCACGCGCTCGGCCGGCGTGATGGGCAGCCGGCGGATGCCGTATCCAACGTTGCCTTCCACGGTCATGTGTGGAAAGAGCGCGTATGACTGGAACATCATGTTGACGGGGCGCTCGTGTGGCGGGACGTCGCTCATTTCCGCGCCGTCGATGACGATGCGCCCGCTCTCCTGGCGGGCAAAGCCCGCCAGCATGCGCAACAACGTCGTCTTGCCGCAACCGGACGCGCCGACGAGCGCGAACATCTCGCCCTGGTAGATGTTGAGGCTGACGTTGTCGACGGCAGTGTAGCCGCCGAACGTCTTGGTGACGCCTTCGATGCTGATCTGCGGCTTCGCGGCCGGGTCCAGCCACGGTCGCTCGCTCACGCTCTTGACCGCGCTGGTGATCAATCAGAAGTCCCCCGGCGGTGTGGCGCGGCGCCGCGCCGGCGCAAAGAACGGCCGCTCGACGACCCGCGCCCGCGCCATGCGCCGCTCCCACGTGAGCTCCCGGGTCAGGTAGATCTCGGCCCATACCTCGCGGCCGGTCTCGAAGTGCGGCGCAGCCAGCATGGCGAGCGCGATGTTGCGTTTGCAAGTGGGCGACCAGGCGGCCGAGGTGACACTGCCGATCTCGCGGCGGCCGGCCCGATCCGCGTAGAGAAGCGCGTTGTGCGCCGGCTTGGTGCCTTCGATATCGAGTCCGGCGAGGCGGCGCCGGGGCCCGCGGCTCTGCTCCGCGAGCAGCGCGCGCCGGCCGGTGAAATGGCCCTTGCCGAAATCGACGCACCAGCCGAGCCCCAACTCCAGAGGCGAGCGGGCGGTGCCGTTGCGCAGCGTATGCGTGCTCGAGACGAAATCGACGTTGGGAAGGAGGAAGCCCGCCTCGAGGCGAGCGATGTTGAGCGCGCGCGAGCCCACCGGCCGGATGGTGCGGACGCGGCCCGCTTCCACCAGCGCATCCCACAGGCGCTCGGCGTCCGCCGGATCCACCCACAGCTCGTAGCCGAGATCGCCGGTGAACCCCGTCCGCGAGGCCAGCACCGCCACGTCGGTCGCTGCCGTGCGGTCGCGGAGCATGAACGTACGGTGCTCGAAAGGCACGAGCGTCTCGATGCCCTCGAGTCCGAGGGCCTTCAGCACCCAGCAGGAGCAGGGACCCTGCAGCGCCAGCGCCGCGATGTCGGCGGTGACTTCGGCGATCCGGACATCGAAGCCGATGCTCGAGTCGAGCAGCCAATCGAGCTGCCGCTCGCCCGTGCAGAGCCGGTACTCCTGCTCTGCCAGACGAAACACGGTGCCGTCATCGATCAGGCGTCCGCCGTCGTCGCACCAGACCGCGTAGGCCACCCTCCCCGGCCGCAGCTTTGCGATGTTCCGTGTCACCAGCCGATCGAGGAACCGCGTGGCGTCCGGGCCCATGATTGCGTACTTCACCATCGGCGTCAGATCGTAGAGCGAGGCGCCGTTACGGATCGCGAAGTACTCCTGCTCGACGGTGCTGAAGACATCGACCGTGCTGTAGCCGGACCACGGGATGAAGCTGTCGACCTGGCTGAAGGCCCGCATGCGCTCGTGGAAGGGGGTGCGCAGCAGCGGCTGACGGTAATGCGGCTCGGTCTCGATGAGCATCTCAGGCCGCCTGCGCCAGAATCTGCCGGGCCGCGTTGTGGCCTGCGAGCCCCATCACCCCGCCGCCCGGATGACAGCCCGCGCCGCAGAGGAAGAGCCCCCGTACGGGCGCCCGGTACTGCGCCGCGCCCGCGACTGGGCGGACCATGAAGAATTGATCGAGCGCCAGCTCCGCGTGATGCCAGTTGCCGCCGCTGATGCGAAACCGCGTCTCGATGTCCTGTGGCGTGAGCAACTCCGCCGCGTGCACGGTGTCGCGTATCCCGGGCGCATGCGCCTCGAGCGTCTGCAGGATCGTTTGGAGGAACTGCTCACGCTGGCCTTCCCACCCCCCCGCAAGCCTATAGGGAGCATACTGCACCACGGCCGAGAGTACATGCTGGCCGGCCGGCGCCAGACCCGGGTCGACGGCGGTCGGCACCAGCACCTCCAGCAGCGGCGCGGCCGAGAACTTC
>JBOIAB010000030.1:0-15845 GCA_050738635.1 Steroidobacteraceae bacterium | reverse complement strand
TCTGATGAGCCGCAAGTCTAGGCGAAATATCTCGAACAACGCCGGGGCCAAGCGCACGCTCGCGCTGCGCCTGCCCTACAGCACTCTCGGCCTGTCCAGCCTGGCGCTGGGCTCCATGGCCTTCGTCGGTGGGGTGCATGCGCAGGACGCAGCGCCCGCCAAAGACGCCAATGCCAGCGCCAACAAGCCGAAGACGGCCCCGACCGCCCAACAGGCGAAGTCGCTGCGCTCCAAACTGACCCGGCTGGCCTCCAACGGCACGCTGCCCGCCAACGGCGCGGGCCTGGTGGCGCAGAACAGCCAGGCTGCGACCGGCGCGGCCGCTGACCAGACGACAGGCGCCCCGACCGCACAGAGCGCCAATCAACTGCAGGAAATCGTCGTCACCGGCATTCGCGGCTCGCTGCAGAGAGCCCTGCAGATCAAGAAGGAATCCCTCGGCGTCGTCGATGCGATGTCGGCGGAAGACATCGGCCAGTTCCCGGACAGCGACATCGGCGAGTCGATTGCGCGCCTCCCGGGCGTCACCGTTAATCGTGGCAGCCTGAACTACGCGAGCGCCGCGGGCGCGCCGACGGCCACCGGTCGGGTGCAGGGCCTCAACGTCGATGGCTTCGGCGGCTCCTTCAACGAGGTGCTGGTCGAAGGGCGGCAGATCGCCTCCGGCAACGGCCAGACGTTCAACTTTTCCGACTTCAGCTCCATCTACGTCGGCGAGATCGACGTGATGAAGACCCCGGACATGAGCCTGTCCTCGGGCAACATCGCCTCGACCACCAACGTCAAGTTCCCGAATCCGTTCGACAACCAGGGCCTGCACATGTCCGGCTACTACCAGGAGGACATGAACTCCAACGCCGGTCAGGGCACGCCCAACTTCGGCTTCCTGTGGAGCGATACCTCGGCCGACGGCAAGTTCGGCCTGCTGATCGATGCGGACTACGAGGACGACAAGTACAAGAACCAGCACCAGGACATCGTCGGCTGGAAGGGCAACACCAGTTTCGCCTGCTCCTCGCTGGCCGCCAATTTCACCACGGCGTTCGGCAGCACGGGTTGCGCGACGACTGGAACCGGGGCGACCGGCAACAGCGCGGCGCCGGTGTGGTACCCGCAGGACATGGCGATGTATCTCGAGTACATCGACTCCCGGCGCAAGGACGCCCGGGCGTCGGTCCAATGGCGTCCGATGGAGAATGTGCTGGTGACGTTGGACGACAACTACTCATCCGACAACGAGTACGATCAGCGCTACCAGCGCAGCACCTGGTTCGGTGGTTTCCCGGACGCGACGCTCGACAGCAACGGCACGATCGTCAACTTCATGAATACGGGGCCGACGGACTTCAACTCGTTCATTGCCGATCAGTACATCACCACGAACACCCCGGGCCTCAACGTCCTCTGGAGCGTCAACGACGATTGGGATGCGGAGCTCGACCTCGACCAGTCGCAGTCGCTGTACAACCCGAACGGCGGCTATACGGACATCGATGCCGACACCGGCTACGGTGATGCCGTCAACGAGTACACCGGCGGCCTGGTTCTGAACAACAACAGCAACGTGCTGCCTTACTGGAGCGCGGTGGGCCCGAACACCACGGCCCCGGGCGCCGGCGCGTCCATCTCGTCGAATGCCAATGGCCTGAACCCGTTCATCATCGGCTCGCACGTGCTGCCGATCCAGACCCAGGAAAACTCGGACAAGATCAACGAGGCGAAGATCGACGCCACCTGGCACCACGACAACACCAAGGTGAATTTCGGCTTCCAGTACCTGGATGACCTGTGGAACTCCTCGCAGTGGAGCACCTTCCAGAACAACTACTGGCAGATCTGGGGCGGCTACGGCCCGGCGTCGAATCCGAATCCGGCTGCCGGCACGCAGGCACAGGGCGTGCCGCTGCCGTCCTCGCTCTTCTCGCCGGTGAGCGTCGGCAGCTGGATGCCGGGCTACAGCGGTCAAGGGAACCTGCCGGGGAGCGTGCTGCAGTACAACCCGTATGCGGTATTGAATTACCTGCTCACCCAGCCGGCCGATTCAGGCTGGAGCCCCTCCGGCGGATACCCCATCTGGACGGGTGCCGCCGACGGTGACCCGCAGGCTTTCCAGCCGGGCTCGCAGCAGCACGTCGATCGCACGAACTATTCACCGTTCGTGGTCGTGACGCAGGAGTTCCCGCTCGGCGACATGTCGCTCAACGCCAGGCTGGGTCTGCGCTATCAGAAGACCGACGAGGAGATCGCCGGTCTTTCCGCGCCGCTCATCGGCATGAGGTGGCAAGGCGCCGGTGACCCGACGGCGTATGTGTTCGATACCAGCACAAACCCGGTCTGGACGGTGGTGCGCAAGGACTACAGCTACTTCCTGCCGGCCCTGGACCTGAACCTGATGGTGACGCAGAACCTCAAGCTGCGCTTTGACGTGTCGCGCACGGAATCGGCGCCGCCCAACGGCTCGCTCATTCCGAACACCACCTTTAATGGACGCGTCAACGCGCTCGGCGCTACGGGCAACAACCCGGACCTGATGCCCTATCAGTCGACCAATGTGCTGCTCGGCGCCGAGTGGTACTACGCTCCGAACGACTATCTGTCGGGTGAGGCGTTCTTCAAGAACGTGAAGAACTTCCCGACCTCGAGCGTGGTGGACGTCACCGTTCCGGGCATCAACGATCCGGCGCCGTGCTCCTACTCGGGCACTGCCACCTTCACCGATGCCAACTGCGGCAAGCCGGCGGTGTTCGCCGAAAGCACCATCACCAACGCCGGCACGGCCAAGGTGAACGGAGTCGAGATCACCTGGCAGCAGATGCTGATGTGGGGCTTCGGCTTGCAGATCAACGGCACCTACGTGCATACCAATAGCGGCTTCAACAACTACAGCCTGACCTCGAACCAGTTCGCGGTGACCGGCCTGGGCAACTCGGCCAACTTCATCGGCTTCTACCAGGCGCATGGCTTCCAGGCGCGACTCGCGATACAGTGGCAGGGAACGCAGCTGATCAATCTCGGCCAGGAGCAGGGGGGCGCCGCGTTCGGCAACGAGCCGGTGTATCTCGCGGCCGCGACCGAGCTTGACGCCAGTGCGCAGTACGAGATCGACAGCCACATGAGCGTGTATTTCCAGGCGACCAATCTGACGAACGCCATCTACCACAGCTATGGACGGTTCTCGAACCAGACCTTGAACCTGATCGACTACGGACGTGATTTCGGGATAGGGGTACGCGCCAAGTTCTAAGGTGACACAACCGGTAAAGGCGGTCGTCATCGTCGGCGGAGGAACCGCCGGCTGGCTCACCGCAGGCATCATCGCCGCCCGCCATCAGGCTCGGATGAAGGCGGGCGGCCTCTCTGTGACGCTGATCGAGTCTCCGGACATAAAGATCATCGGCGTCGGGGAAGGGACTTGGCCGACGATGCGCTCTTCCCTGGAGAGGATGGGCGTATCGGAGACGGCGCTCTTCCGGGAATGCGATGCGTCGTTCAAGCAGGGGGGCAGGTTCACCGGCTGGACGACCGGGGCGGAGGATGACGCCTACTATCATCCCCTGATGGTTCCGCAGGGCTTCTCGCAGGTGAATCTCGTGCCGCACTGGCTGCGCGAGGGCGGTGGGCGCAGCTTCTGCGATTTCGTGACGCCTCAGGGACGGCTGTGCGATGAAGGGCTGGCGCCGAAGACGATCACCCAGGGAGAGTACCGGGCGCTCGCCAACTATTCCTATCATCTCGATGCCGGCAAGTTCGCGCCTTTCCTGGCGCGACACTGCACCGAGAAGCTCGGCGTCCGCCACGTCCTCGCCGATGTCGTGCAGGTCAACCAACACGAGTCCGGCGACATCGAGAGCGTGCTGACCAAGCAGGCCGGCGAGATCCTCGGCGATCTCTTCATCGACTGCACCGGCTTCGCGGCGCTGCTCATCGGCAAAACCCTCGGCGTCGGCTTCAAGGGATGCGGCGATGTCCTCTTCTGCGACACCGCGCTTGCCGTGCAGGTGCCGTTCGATACGCCCGATGCGCCAATGGCCTCGCAGACCATTTCCACCGCGCACGAGGCCGGCTGGACCTGGGACATCTGCCTGCCGACGCGCCGCGGTGTCGGCTACGTGTATTCGAGCCGCCACCAGAGCGAGGAGGCCGCCCGCGAGACGTTGCTACGCTATATCGGGCCGCGCCACAAGGACCTGCCGGTGCGCAAGGTGCCGATCCGGGCCGGCCATCGCGAGACCTTCTGGAAGCGCAACTGTGTCGCGGTCGGGCTCGCCAGCGGCTTCCTCGAGCCGCTCGAATCTTCGGCCATCGTCCTGGTCGAGCTTTCAGCCAAGCTGCTCGCCGAGCAGCTGCCGGCGTGTCGCGAGGTGATGGACATCGTCGCCAAGCGCTTCAACGAAGTGACGCTGTATCGCTTCGGCCGGATCGTGGATTTCCTCAAGCTCCACTACGTGCTCACCAAGCGCACCGATAGCGCCTTCTGGCGCGACAACGTCGATCCGGCGACGGTGCCGGAGCGGCTGCGGGATCTGCTCACGCTGTGGCAGTACCAGTCGCCGTGGTTCTTCGATGAGCTCGACCGCCTGGAGGAGGTCTTTCCGGCGGCGAGCTACCAATACGTGCTCTACGGGATGGGCTTCGAGACCCAGGTCGCAGCCGAGGATACCGTCGATACCGCACTGGCCGCTGCCCGCTTTCTCAGGGAGAATGAGCGGGTGACGGGCGAGATGCGCGCGCGGCTGCCGAAGAACCGCGAGCTGCTGAACAAGATCTATGAGTACGGACTGCAGCCCGTTTGAGGTCCGGCCGAGGTTGCCGAGGGTTGATTCGCCGATGACTCGCATCGTTCCGCTCAACAAAGAGAGCCACAAGTCGCTCAAGGTCGATGCGCGCGCTTCGGCGGCCTACGGCGACAACCAGCACTTCACCTACGTGATCGTCAACGAGTTCCCGCAGCTCGTGGTGCACTATCCGATCCTCTTCTCCAAGGATCGCAACACCGGCGAATTCTACTGCGGAGTCATGCTGGGCTTCGATCAGGGCGAGAACCTCTTTCTCGAGGAATGGCGTGATCTGCAGTTCTACCGGCCGCTCGGCCTGCAGCGGGTGCCGTTCTATGCGCAGGGGCCGGAGGTCGCGATCGACCTCGATCACCCGCGCGTCGGTGTCGCAGAAGGGGTGGCTCTGTTCACCGAGCACGGTCAGCCGTCACGTTACCTGCAGCGCATCATCTGGGCCTTCCAGGACCTGCAACCCGGCATCGAGGTGACGCGGCACTTCATCGCCCGCCTCCTCGAGCTGAAGCTCATCGAGCCGGTCGACCTGGAGGCGGAATTCGACGACGGCCGCATCGTCAACTGCGATGGCCTCTACACCATCAATCAGGAGACCTTGAGAACCCTGCCCGATGCGGTCGTGGTGGAGCTCTTCCGGCGCGGCTACATGCGCCTCATCCACTACATGATCGGCTCGCTCAAGCAGTTTCCGGTACTCGCACGCAAGAAGAACGGCCGCATATTGCAAGCCACTGAAAGCCTCGCCGGCGCAAGGCCGTCGGCTCTGGGCTGAGCCTCGCTCCCGCCGGCGATCTCCGCGGCTGACCCCATGACTCTCTCACCCAAAGAGATCGCCGGCCGGGACCTCGCGCCCAAGCGCTTCCAGCGCGAAGTGGTCGAGGGCTGTCAGCCGGTCGTCATCCGCGGCCTGGTCGCCGACTGGCCGGTAGTGCAGGCGGCGTTGGCTTCGCCGGCGCGCCTGAAGGACTATCTGGCCGCGTTCGATGTCGGCAGCCGGGTGGAGGCGTATCTCGGCAGCCCGGCGATCGGCGGCAAGTACTACTACACGCCCGAATTCAAGGGTTTCAACTTCGAGCGGCGCATGATGAAGCTGCTCGAGGCGCTGCAGCTGATGGTGGAGTCGCTGGAGCGTACCGAGGCGCCCTCCGTCTATGTCGGCTCGGTGCCGACCGGTGACACGTTGCCGGGCTTCATGGCCGCCAACGCAATGCCGCTGCTCGCGCAGGCGGTGAGCCCGCGCATCTGGCTCGGTACCCGCTCGAATGTCTCCTGCCATCACGACACATTCGACAACCTCGCCTGTGTGATCGCGGGCCGGCGCCGCTTCACCCTGTTCGCGCCGGAGCTCATCGGCAAGCTCTATGTGGGACCCATCGACAACACGATGGCCGGCGCCCCGGTCAGTCTCGCTGCCTCCGCCGACGGGCCGCAGGACGGGGAGTTTCCGCTCTTCGAGGAGATCCGCGGGCAGGCGCTCAGGGTGGAGCTCGAGGCGGGAGATGCGCTCTACCTGCCCAAGCTCTGGTGGCACAAAGTGGAGTCGCTGGCGCCGCTCAACGGCCTGCTCAACTACTGGTGGGACGCCTTCAGTCCCGGGCCGGACGCGCCGTACACCAGCATGCTGCTCGCCATGATCGCCATCGCGGAGCGGCCGCCGGCCGAGCGCCGGGCGTGGAAAGCATTCTTCGACCATTATGTCTTCCGCACCACTGGGCATCCGCTCGCCCACCTGCCGCCGGACCAGCACGGCCTCCTGGGGCCCTTGAAGCCGGACAATTACGCGCGGATCCGCGCTCGCGTCATGCACATGCTGCGGGGTGTGTGACAGCGGGGCGGCAAAGGAGCATGCTGGCGGGCAGGATAGCTACGTGGAGGCAGAGGTACGCCCGCTTCCTGGTCGCGGCGACGTTTCGTGGCCCAGGGCGTTATCACGCTCGCCGCCGCCATGCCGGCGCTTGTTCGCGCCACGACCCCTCCCCCCGTCGAGACTCCTCCCGAGCTCAGCGGCACGAACGCCACCAGCGGTGCGGTCAAGGACAGCGCTGCGGGCTCCGGCTCGGGATTGGTACGCACCGCGGGTGTGACCGACAACCGCCTGACTACCGCTATCTATATCAACGGCGCGGGTCCCTATCGGGTCCTTGTCGACACAGGCGCCGAGAGGACGCTGCTCGCCGCGGAGATCGCGACGCGGCTCGCCCTGCCGCAACGACGCCAGGTGCTAGTCGAGGGCATCGCCGGCGGCCATCCGGGGTTCCTGGTCGAGGTCGCAAGCCTGCGGATGGGGAGCCTGGTCTCTTCGGCCCTCGAGGTGCCGGTGCTGCCGCGCGCCATGTTGGGCGTGGATGGCTATCTCGGGCTCGATGTACTCGATCGGCATCGCGTGGTGCTCGACTTCCAGGCCCAAACACTCACCGTGACGCGGCGACAGGGCTTCTTTGCGGCGATGTTTGAGGGTGCGGATGAAGCCGTCGTGCGCACGTTGGGCACCTCGGGCCGGCTGCGTGCTTCCAACTGCGTCGTCGATGGAGTGCGTGCGGCCGCTTTCGTCGATACCGGCGCCGAAGTCTCCGTGAGCAACCCGGCGCTCTACGCGGCGTTGCAACAGCGCGGTGCGGTTCGCCAGCTGATGGGCGGCCCGGTGCAGCTCGCCGGCGTGACGGGCGGCACCGTCACCGGACTCGCGATCGACGTCGATCACATCGTCCTCGGCCAGCTGAACCTGACCTACACGCCGCTCGTCGTCGCGCCGCTGGAGGTGTTCGACATCTGGGGCTTGGGCGGGCAGCCGGCGCTGCTCTTCGGTATGGATTGCCTGCGCCGCTTCCGGCGCGTATCGATCGACTACGGACGCAAGGAGCTGCGCTTCGAGCTGGCGAGCACGCGACTCAGCCAGCCGCTTGAGGCCGAGCTGTCGCCGCCGCTCGCCGGCTGAACAAGCTCGAGGCACAGAGCCCAGCCAGCATCAGGACCAGCGAACCGGGCTCCGGGACAGTCGGTGTAGGCGCGGTGATGCTGCCGCCCTCCACGACGTAGTTGTAGAAGTCGGGACCCGTCGTGACAAAGCCCTCATCGAGGATGCTGCCGCCATCGAAGCCTACCAGCGATCCCGGCGAGGGCGCCGTCGTAAAGATCAGTGCGAGCGACTGTTCGCCATTGTAAGCTGGAACAAACCCTGGAGAAGAGCAGCAACTGAGGGCATTGAATGGGGACAAGCCTGGGAACGTAATGTCTATACCCGTGACCGTGCCCGCGGTCACGTCCACACTGAGCGTGCCGGAGAATGAGCACTGACTGCCTGCAGAACAGGTCCCCAAAGTGTGCGATGAGGCGTTACCGGCAGTGCCCAATACGTTGAACGTGGTGATCGTGTCAGCGTGGGAGAATGGGGCAGAGGCCACCAAGAGGGCGGCAGCCAAAAAAATCGCGATGGACTTGCGCACCGTTCGATCCTCCCCGCAACCCGGGACCGGGCATGCTGGGAAGTGCGTCTTTCGTGCCAATCCGAAAAATCAACCGGTTAGCTCAACCTGGAGTTCGTTATGTAAAAAATCCCGACGCCATCGGCATTCGAGCGCAGGTTGATTCAACGCCGTCGGAAGGCCAATCCACTTTCTAGTACTTGCAGTGCCGCGCGATGATGCTCTCGGCCAGCTCCTGCCGCCCTGACTTCGGCGTCGGGTCGAAGCCCTTCTCCACCGCCAGGTCGGCGAGCGTCGCGAGGTCGATCGCACCGCTCTCGATGCGCGCCCCGAGATCGCCGTCCCAACGCTGGTAGCGCTCCTGCTTGAGGCGGGCGAGCTTGCCCTCATTGACGATGTCGGCGGCGGCGAGCAGGGCGCGCGCCAGGGTGTCGATGCCGCCGATGTGTGCGAGATAGAGGTCGGTCGGGTCCACGGACTGGCGGCGCAGCTTGGCATCGAAGTTGAAGCCGCCGGTGCCGAAGCCTTGGTCCGCGAGCAGCGGGATGAAGGCCGGCACCAGCTCCTGCGCGTTGTTGGGAAACTGGTCGGTGTCCCAGCCGTTGCGCGGGTCGCCGCGGTTGATGTCGATCGAGCCGAAGATGCCGTAGGAGTGCGCCGCGGTCACCTCGTGCTCGAAATCGAGGCCGGCGAGCGTCGCGTGATTGACCTCGATGTTGACCCGGACTTCCTTCGTCAGGCCGTACTTCTGCAGGAAGGCGAATACGGCGGCGACGTCGCGATCGTACTGGTGCTTGGTGGGCTCGAAGGGCTTGGGCTCGATCAGGATGGTGCCCTTGAAGCCGATACGGTGCTTGTGCTCCACGACCATGGAGAGGAAGCGGCCATAGTGATCGAGCTCGCGCTTGAGGTCGGTGTTGAGGAGGGAGTCATAACCCTCGCGCCCGCCCCAGAGCACGTAGTTCTCGCCGCCCAGCCGATGGGTGGCTTCGAGGCAGAAGCGCACCTGCGCGGCCGCCCAGGCGTAGACCTCCGGATCGGGGCTGGTGGCGGCGCCGCCGGCGTAGCGCGGATGGCTGAAGAGGTTGGCCGTGCCCCAGAGGAGCCTCATCCCGGTGGCCTCCATCTTCCGCTGCATCTTGTCGACGATGGCCTTGAGGTTGCGGTCGTGCTCCTTGGGCGTCGCGGCCGTCGCCATCGCATCGACGTCGTGGAAGGTGAAGTAGGGAACGCCGAGGCGCTTGAAGAAATCGAAGGCGGCCTCGAGCTTCTCGTCCGCCATCTCCTGCGTGATCTTCGGCGCCAGCCACGGACGGGGGAGGGTGCCGCCGCCGAAGATGTCCTGGCCGGGCCAGTTGAAGGAGTGCCAGTAGCAGACGGCGCACCGCAGCCAATCCTCCATGCGCTTGCCGAGGATTTTGCGGTCCTTGTCGTAGACCCGGTAGGCAAACTCGTTCGCCGTCTCCGGACCCTCGTAGCGAACCGGCTCGATGCTGGAAAACAAAGTCATGAGGAGAACTCCACGAATGTATCTTTAAGATCCCGATAGAGATGCTGAAACGTGCGGCGGCGACTGGCGAGCAGCGCCGCGAGCGCGGTGTCAGGTTGGACCACGTGCTCCACGGCCGGCGCCGTGCACACTTCCTCCTCGCTGCCGGCGTCCTCGCGCTGGCCGACGGCCAGGCGCGCGAGACGCGCCGCCCCCAATGCCGCTCCGACCTCGCCCCCCGCGCGGTAGGTGAGCGGCCGCCGCAGGGCCGCGGCGATCAACCGGCCCCAGTACGGTAGGCGCGCGCCGCCGCCGGTGACGCTGATGTCATTGACCTGTTGGCCTGCCTGCTCGCTCTTCTCCGTGAGGACATCGAGGCCGTCGGCGAATGCGAACGCGACGCCCTCGAGCACCGCTCCGGTCAACTCCGCCGCAGTCGTGTCGGGCCGCAGGCCGAAGAACACGCCCCTGGCGCTGGGGTCGTTGTGCGGCGTGCGCTCTCCCGTGAGGTAGGGCAGGAAGAGCACCGAATGACGGTTCAGGCCATGAGCTTCGGCCTGGGCAACGAGCTGTGGCAGATCGCGCGCGCCGACGAGTTGCGCCACCCAGTCGAGCGTGCTGGCGGCGCTGAGCATCACTGACATCTGGTGCCAACGGCCGGGCAGGCAGTGGCAGAAGGCGTGCGCTGCCCGCTCCGGGTTTGGACGGAAGCGATCCGTCACTACGAAGAGCACACCCGATGTTCCAAGTGACAGAAATCCCTGGCCGGGGCGCACGACGCCAAGCCCAACGGCACTCGCGGCGTTGTCGCCGCCACCACCCGCCACGACGACGCGCGGAATGCCCAACGCCGCAGCAGCATTTGCGGTGAGAGTTCCGGAGGGACTGGAGCCTTCGACCAGCGCCGGCATGTGCGCGCGACTGAGGTCCGTCGCCGCGAGCATCGCATCCGACCATTCACGCCGCCCGACATCCAACCAGCCGGTGCCGGAGGCATCCGACATCTCACTGACCTTCTCACCGGTCAGGCGCAGGCGCACGTAGTCCTTGGGCAGCAGCACACAGGCGGTGCGGCGGAAGATGTCGGGCTCGTGGCGCGCCACCCAAAGGAGCTTCGGCGCGGTGAACCCCGGCATCATGATGTTGCCGGTGATGGCGCGGGAGGAGGGCTCGCGACGCTCGAGCTCGAGGCACTCCTCGGCGGAGCGGCCGTCGTTCCAGAGGATGGCCGGTCGCAACGGACGATCTTGCGAATCGAGCAGCGTCGCACCGTGCATCTGCCCGGAGAGTCCCACGGCGCGTACCCTGGCGCGGTCGGCGCCGGACAGCGCGCCCACCGCGCGCACCGTGGCCTGCCACCAGGCCTCGGGCAACTGCTCCGAGAACCCGGGCGCGGGCCGGCTGACCTCGAGTGGAGCGGCGGCGGAGGCCGAGACGGTCCCTTGCTCCGTCAGGAGCACGGCCTTGACACTCGAGGTGCCGATGTCGATGCCGAGGTACAGCGCGGCGCTCCGATCCAGAGAATCTCCGGGCGCGATGGTAGCGGTATCAGATCCTGGGTGTCAATTGTGCTAGGCTGACCTTCTGGCGTATATGGACCGGCGCCATCGGCCCTTGCCGCCCTGTCGGCTGGGCCACTACGCCGCCGCGCCGCCACTGGGATCGCCGTGTCGAAGACTGCCGCCCCCGTGACCCTCACCCTCCGGCCCCGCGCGGCCGGCGCCACCCTGCTGCGCTGGCTCTACGATGAGATCCGGCTGGCCATCGTGGAAGGCAGGCTGGCCCCCGGCACGCGGCTGCCCTCTACCCGCGCAATTGCCCGCCAGCATCGTGTGGCCCGCGGGACGGTGGTCGCGGCCTTCGAGCACCTCACCGCCGAGGGATACATCGAGGGCAGTGTCGGCAGCGGCTCTTTCGTGCGCAATGTGTCAGTGTTATCGCCATCGGCATCCGCGACGGCCCGGGCGCGGTCGCGAGCCGCTGTCGCGACGCCCTCACTCTCGGTGCGCGGGCGGCGGCTGGTGAGCAATCCGTTTCCGCTGCGGCTGCCGCCGAGCACGCACACTTTCCGCCTGGACATGGCGGCGCTCGAGGCGTTTCCCATCAAGACATGGAGCCGGATCAGCGCGCGCTGTCTGCGCAACGGCGTGCCGCGCCTGCTCACTCATGGCGACACACTCGGGTTCCCGCCGCTGCGGGCCGCGATCGCGCACTACGTCGGCCTGACGCGGGGCGTGCTCTGCACCCCCGAGGAGGTCGTGATCACTTCGGGCACGCAGGCCTCGCTCGATCTCATCGCGCGGCTGGTGCTGGACCCGGGGGACCGCGTCTGGGTGGAGGATCCCTGTTATACCGCCATTCCGGCGCTGCTGCGCGCGGTGGGGGCGGAGGTGATCGGCGTGCCGGTCGACGAGAGCGGCATCGATTGCGAGGCCGGCCGCCGGCGCGCGCGGCTCGCGAAGATCGCCTGCGTCACCCCGGCCTGTCATTTTCCCCTGGGCGTGACGCTGTCGCTGCAGCGGCGCCTGACGCTGCTCGAATGGTCGCGCGCGGTGGGTGCCTGGATCTTCGAGGACGATTACGACAGTCAACTGGGATTCAGCGGCCGGCCGCTGGCGGCGCTGCGCGGCCTCGACCGCAGCGGCTGTGTCATCTATTGCAACAGCTTCAGCAAGCTGCTCTTCCCCTCGCTGCGGCTCGGCTTTCTCATCGTGCCGCCGCCGCTGCTCGCGGCCGTGGAGGCGGCGCGCTCGGTGCTGCAGCGCTTCCCGTCGGTGTTGGATCAGGCGGTGCTGGCGGAATTCATCGCCGCGGGCCACATGGAGCAGCACATGCGCCGCATGCGCGACCTCTACACCCGGCGGCACGATGCACTCGTGAAGCTCGCACAGGCGGAGCTCGCGGACGTGTTGCGTCTGTCGCCGGTGACGGCCGGACTGCAGACTGTGGGCTGGCTGGCAGACGGCATTCCGGAGCTCGAGGCCAGTCGCCTGGCGGTGGAGCGGGGCATCGTGGCGGTGCCGCTGTCGCAGCTCACCGTCGAGCGGACGATGCCGCCCGCTCTCGTGCTCGGCGCTGCCGACACGGACATCCCGGCGTCGAAGCGCGGCGTGGCGCAGCTCGGGACTATTCTGCGCGGCCTGAAAGCGGCGGCCGCGGGACGATAATGGTCCAGCGGTGGCCGTTAATGGCCCAATACATTCGGCGCCATTCGCCTACGATGTGATCTGACCGTTGTGTTGGGGGGGCGGCGTGTACCTGCGCAGAATCGGTGTCGGACATCTCTTGTTTGCAGTGAGTTTCGCCGTCATCGGGGCAATCTGCCTGGTGGCGCGTGACTTCCTCCTCAACCAGCAGCCCGTGCCGCACGGCATCCCCGCCCGGGAGGCCCTGGCGTGCATCTCCGCGCTGCTGCTGCTGCTTGCCGCGATCGGCCTGCTGTTCGCGCCGACCGCCAAGCCGGCGGCGCTCATTCTGGCCGCGTTCTTCGCTCTGTGGGTCATCGCGCTGCAGATCCCGCGCGTGGTGGCGCATCCCCTCATCGAGGGGAGCTGGCTGGGGGCGGGCGAGGATTCGACGCTCGTCGCCGGCGGCTGGCTCATCTACTGCGCGCTCGCGCGGCGTGAGGATGCGAGCCTGCGCGCGGCTCGAATCCTCTTCGGCGTCGCCCTGCTGCCGATCGGGCTGTCGCACTTCTTTTATCTGCAGGGGGCCGCGACCCTGATCCCGGCCTGGATGCCGCTGCGCGAGCCGCTGACCGCCCTCGGCGGCGCCGGGCACATTGCCGCGGGGCTCGCGATCGTCTTCGGCGTCGTGCCGCGACTGGCGGCGACGCTGGAGGCGATCATGGAGAGCCTCTTCACCATCATCTGCTGGCTGAGCGCCGTCATCACGCTGCCCGGCGACCGCATGAACTGGGTGAATCTCTTCATTTCGCTGGCGTTGAGCGCGGCGGCATGGGCCGTGGCGGAGTCCTACGGACCTCGAAGGTCGCGCTCTTGAGGTTGACCGAGTCCGGGCCCGTCATGACCTGGAAGGTGCCCGGCTCGACCACCTGCCGCAGGCTCTCGTCCCAGATGGCGAAGTCATCCCAGCCGAGCTGGAAGCTCACCCGGGTCGAGGCACCCGGCGCCAGCGAGACGCGCTGAAATCCACGCAGTACCTTGGTCGGCTCCGTCACGGAGGTGACGAGCTCGTGCAGGTAGAGCTGCACGACTTCATCACCCGCCACCCTCCCTGTATTGCGCACGTTCACGCTGACCGTCACTGTGCCGCTCGCGGGGATGCTGGCCGCAGAAAGTATCGGTGGCCCGACGTCGAAAGTGGTGTAGGAAAGGCCGTAACCGAAGGGGAAGAGAGGTGAGTTGTCGGCGAACTGATAGCCGCGATGCGCGCTGGGCTTCTCATCGTAGTTGTAGGGTACGAAACCGACGGAGCGCGGGATCGTGACGGTGAGCTTGCCGCCCGGGTCGCTCTTGCCGAAGAGCACATCGGCCATGGCGGTGCCGCCTTCCTGACCGAGGTACCAGCCCTCGATGAGCGAGTTGGCTTTGCGCGCGATCCCCTCGACCGCGAGCGGACAGCCATTGATCAGCACCACGACGACCGGTTTGCCGAGCGCGAACATCGCCTCGGCGAGCTGCTGCTGCTGGTCGATGAGCTGCAGGTTGTCACGGTCACCCAGATGATTGTCCGCCCAGCCATCGCGGCAGAGCGCGCCCCGGGTGCCGATGGCGAGCACGATCTCATCGGCGGTGCTGGCGACACGCACCGCCTGGCTGATGAGCGCGCGGTTCTGCGCCGCCGTCGGCAGCACGACCTGATCCGTGTACTGATCGCCGCTCGCGACCAGTTTGACTCCCGGCGCGTAGATGACATGGGCGTGGTCACCCACGAGAGCGCGAATGCCCTGCAGGATGCTGACGGCGTGGGCCGGCACCTCCGAATAGCCGCCGAGGCGTGCGACGGCCGCATTCGGGCCGATCACGGCCAGCGTGCCGATGCGGTGGCTGTCGAGCGGCAGCGTGCCGTCGTTCTTCAGGAGAATGATGCTCTCCTGCGCCGCCTTCACGGCAATGGCCCGCGCCTCGGCGTCGTTCGTGACCTTCGCCGCGTAGCTCGCATCGGCGTAGGGATGCTCGAAGAGGCCCGCCATGAACTTGAGCCTCAGAACCCGGCCCAGCGCGGTGTCGATCTCGGCCTGCGTCACTTTGCCCTGGGCCAGCGCCTGCGGCAGATTCGCGAACGCCTCGCCGTCCGGCATGTCATCGTCCACTCCGGCACGGAGGGCCATGGCGCCGGCATCCGTCAGGTTGCCGGCGACGTGGTGCAATGACATGAGCTGCTCGATGCCGTCGTAGTCGCTCAGCACGACGCCTTTGAAGCCCCACTGCTTGCGCAGCAGGTCGGTGAGCATCCAGCGGTTGGCGTGGGAGGGAATGCCGCCGATCTCGTTGTAGGACGCCATCACCACCTGAGCATTCGCATCGCGGATGGCGGCGTGAAATGCCGGCAGATACGTCTGCAGCAGCGTCCGGCGGGTGACGTCGGCGGGACCCACGTTAGTGCCGGCCTCTGGCACGCCATAGGCGGCCATGTGTTTGAGCGTGGCGAAGACGCGGTCCGGACCCAGAGGCAGCGTGTCGCCTTGCAGTCCGCGCACCTCCGCGACGCCCATTTGACTTGCGATGTAGGGGTCCTCACCGAAGGTTTCCTCGATGCGTCCCCAGCGCGGATCGCGTCCCAGGTTGATGACCGGCGTCAGGAGCAGTTGCACGCCGCGTGCGCGCGCCTCGCGCGCGACTACCGTGTAGACCCGCGTGATGAGCGCGGGATCCCAGGTGCTGCCGAGCGCGATCGCCTGGGGGAAACTCGTGGCATCCCGCGCCATGTAGCCATGCAGGCCTTCTCCGTGGAAGAGCGTCGGAATGCCGAGGCGCGTGTCAGCCACCGAGTAGTGTTGCACGGCGTTGACGAAGGCCACCGTCTGGGCAGGGTCGCGAAAGACGTTCTGCAGCGGATCGTTGGATTCCAGCGGCACGCGGTCGCTGGGCCTGGCGACCTGCCCGATGCCGTTGGGGTAGAGCCGCGCCGCTTTGGCGGGATCAAAGTTGCCTTGCGGGTCTTCGACCTGGCCCTTGTCCT
>JBOIAB010000029.1:0-16118 GCA_050738635.1 Steroidobacteraceae bacterium | reverse complement strand
AGCCTGCCATGACCCCCATTCTAGAAGGTCACGCGCACTTGCGCCGAGTACGTCCGCCCGCTGTCGTACCAGGCGAAGGTCGAGGTGGCAATGTGCTGCTGCATCAGCTCTTTGTAGATCGAGTCGGTCAGGTTCAAAGCCTCGAAGCCGAGCGTGACGTGAGAATCGATCTTGTAGAAGATCGAGGCGTCGAGCTCGCCATAGCTGGCGGCGTAGATCGGCAGCGCCCAGGCGTTCGATTGCGAGCCGAAGGCCGCGCTGCTCGGATCGGTGTTGAGGCCGTTGGTGCCCTCGAGCGGGTTGACGTTCACTCCCATCAGATATTTGCTGCGCCAGCTGTAGGCGAGACGCGCGGAGATCGGTCCCCGATCGTACAAGAGCGCCGCATTGTAGGCATACTTGGACAGATTGAGCAGCGGCAGATCGCCGAACGTGGTCCCATTGGTGTCACAGCCGTTGACATTGAGCGACAGGTTGGAAGCACCCTGGCTGGTCCCATCACAGTACCCGCCGGCGATCGGGTTGTTGAGAGTCTGATGGCTGTCGATGTAGGTGAAGTTCGCCTGGGTGCCGAAGCCCTTGAGGATCCGGGGCAGGAAGTCGTAATACTGCTGATAGTCGAGCTCGAGGCCCCTGATCTCGCCGGAGGCGCCGTTGACCGGGCCCGTCGTCGTGAATGAATGCGCGCCGCCGGCGCTATCGACCGCGTTCACATCGAAGACCTGGTTGACCACGACATCCGACAGGTGCTTGTAGAACACATCGGCGGTCACCGATCCGGTGGGCGCGAAGTACCACTCCAGGGTTCCATCGAGCTGGAACGCCCGGGTCGGTTTCAGGTCCGGGTTGCCGTTGCCGGTGCCGGTGTAGGTCTGCAGGCCGCTGCCGCTATCGATGCCGGAGCCGATGGCGGTAAAGGCCTGCAGTTGCGAGAATTGCGGCCGCGCCATTCCCTCGGATATCGCCAAATGCGACTGCAGGTCCTTGGTCCAGTGGAAGCGCAGGTTGAGGCTCGGCAGAACGTTGGTGTAGTCGTTCTGAGCGGACAGCGGCTGCGCCTGCTGGCTGAATGACACGTACTGACTCAGTGAGTGGCCGGCCGGCGGATTGTTCGGGGTGAAGGAATTCACCACCAGGTAGCCGGTCGCGGTGTCCACCGTGCGTATCACCCGGACGCCGATGTCGCCATCGTATGGAGTGCTTCCGAGGGTCGCGCCGAAAGGCAGCGAAAAGTAGGCGGCGTAGGTATGCTCATCCTGCGAGTTCAGGCCGCCAGCGGGAGCGCTCCCGGCCGCCTGGGTAAACGACGGCGTCGTATAGGAGTTGGTGCAATTCGGATTCAACTGCTTGCACAGGTCCGTGAAGAAGGACTGCAACTCCGCAAAGCTGCCGGGCCACCCGGTGGCCAGCGAGGTCCCGGGGAAGACCACCGCGGACGGCAGGCTCACTTTGCCGTTGAAGAAGTTGGGAAAGCCATAGGTGGAGTACGGGGCCGGAAACTGATTGAGGTACGCCAGGGTCGGAATTTCCCAGCCGAGCTGCCAGGTCTGGCTGACCGCCGCCCAGTTGTAGCCGCTGCCAGGCTCCGTCAGGTCCGTCTCCGCGCTGCGGTCCTCCCAGCGCACGCCAGCCTGGATGTCCTTGAAGAAGCCGTCGCCGAGCTTGTAATCCGCGTCCTCGCGCCAGGCCCACTCCTGGCCATGGCCGAATGAGAGTCCGTCCTGGGTGAAGGCCCAGTAGTAGTTGGCGGGATTTTCCAGATAGGCCGTGGGCACCGATACGGTCGGCATGCTGCCGCTGAGATTCATCGTCTCCCACGGAACGTTGACGCCGGTCGCGACCGTGAAGTCATCGGCGTGGCTGGCGCTGCGCACCAGCTGCGCATCGGATTTCAGCGTCAGTTTATCGGTGGCGTCCCAGGTCAGGTCCCAAGTGAAATCGTCCGTCGCGGAATGCTGATCGGCGGAGCGCGTGTCGTCCTCGAACGGCAAGCCGTTATCGGTGGGGTCGCTGATGGTGCCCGAGGTGAACATTCCATTCGGCGCGAAGCTGAAGCTGGTCCCCGGCGCCGGCTGGATGTTGTAGGGGCTCGTCGAGGGGAATATCGCGTTCTCATCCCAGTGGAACTTGTAGTACGAGCCGAAATAGCTGAGCGAGGTCTCGACGTTGTCGCTCGGGCGCCATTGCACTGCAGTGTAGATGCCCTTGCGTGTACGCCTGTAGCGCAGCGTGCGCCACGTGACGCCGCCGTTCGGAACCCAGACCGTCTCGCCGGCCGGAACCCACGAGCTCGAGGCTCCCTCGGTTGCGGTACGCGGAAAGTAGGGATACAGCTCCATGCCGTCGGTACGGTCCTGGACCTCGGAGTCGGCCAGATCGACCAGCACGCCGAGATCGCCTATTCCGGTGTGCCAGCGGTCGCTCAGCAGCAGCGATGCTCCAGGCTTGACGTTGCCGCGGCTGAGGTCGCCCCAATTGCCGCCCAGCGAGCCGCTGATGCGCGCGCCGCTGAAATCGAAAGGCTTGGCGGTGCGCAGGTTGACCACGCCGCCCACGCCCCCTTCGATCTGCGAGGCATCCGGATTCTTGTAGACATCGACACCGGCCAGCAGCTCGGGCGGTATGTCATCGAAGCTCAGCGCGCGGCCGTTGTTGGCACTGAAGCTGTCCTGACCGTTGATCTCGGACTCGACGTAGCTCAGGCCGCGAATCGTGACACCCGACCCCTCCACCTGGTAATGCTCCGGGTCCGTGGCGCCGGCGATGTTGACGTAGGTATGGTCGATCTCGACGCCGGGAATGCGCTGTATGACTTCCGTGACCGACCGGTCGGGCAGCTTGCCGATGTCGGCGGCGACGACCGAGTCGACGATCTGGCTCGAGAGCTCCTTGATGCTCTGCGCGCTCTGCAGTGCCGCGCGCTGGCCCGAAACGACCACCTCCTGCAGCACCGGGGTGTTTTGATTCGTGGGCTGCGGGTCGGCGGCTGCTGCAGTCTGAGCCTGCGCGCGCGCGGACATGCCCGTGATCGCCAGCACCAGCGCCAGAGCCGAAGCGGCCGCGGGAACGCGCAGCGGCATGCCCGGCGCAACGCTCGCGCCGCAACGTTGGCTGCGGTGATTCGGACGGTTTGCCACGATAGTCCCCCTTTGGATGTCGATGGCTCGATGAAAGTCAGCGAATCGGATCGCGGCGAGATGCGCCGACAGCGCTGTCGCCCAACATGTCGCAGCGACGATAGCGCTGTCGTGCGAGCGTTACCAATGAAATAGTGGCCACGAGGCATATCCGAAATTGCATGTTGTAGGTCGACTCAACCCTGGCGGATCACTCCGCTGCGCTCGCAGCGGGAATAGAGGTTGCCCGCCACTTCGCGCAGCGTGCTCAGCATCAAACGCGCTCCCGCGGACAGCTCGTGGTTGCGCCGCGTGATGAGACCGTAGCCGCCGATACCCACGGGAAGGTCGGCCATGAGAACCTGCAGGATTCCGGCCTTGCAGTACGAGGCGACCGATACCTGTGGCAGCGCGACGATCATGCGGCCCTGCTCCAACAGGGCGGTGATCATGGGAAGCGATGCCGTCTCGACGATATCGCTCGGTTGCGGCAGTCCTTCGCGCAGGAACATCGCCGCCAGCTTGTCGCGCACCAGGCTGCCGGGAGGCGGCAATATCCACGGCTGCGCGATGAGATCCGCAAGACGCAGGCGCGCGCGCCCGGCGAGCGGATGCCGCGCGCCGGCGATCACGGCGTGCGGCTCATCCAACGCGAGCGGCTCGTAGACGAGATCATCGGCGGCCTCGAGGTCGAGCAGGCGCGCGACCACCATGTCCAGATGCCCTTGCAGCAGTCGCTGTACCAGCTGCCGGCTGGCATCGATCTCGACCCGAACCAGCGTGCCCGGGTAGCGCTGTTTCAGTGTTGTTATCGCCGTCGGCAGGAGATTCGCGCCGGGCTCGACGATGCTGCCGACGGCGGTCTTGCCGGTGCGTCCCGCCTTCAACGCCGCGAGCTCTTCGCGCGCCAGGCCGATTTCCGACAGCGCCGAGCGGGCATGGCGCACGAGAATCTCGCCGTAGCGGTTGGGGGCAACGCCGCGCGCATGACGCTCGAAGAGCTTGACCTCGAGAGTCTCCTCGATCTGGCGCAGCAGCTTGGAGGCGGCCGGCTGGGTCAGGCCGGCGGCGGCAGCCGCGCCCGCCAGCCGGCGCTCCTCATCCAGGTGGACCAGGAACGCAAGCTGATGGGTCTTCAAGTGTGGACGCGCGAAAGGCCTGACTGCGGAAATGAGCGATGTCATGGCTCTCTCGGATCACATCGGGACGGACCCGTCGATCTCGACCCGCTTCCAACCGAATAGCTTCGCATCCAGCGACCAGGCACCGGGGCCGAGCAGGGCCAGGGCGGCGGCGACGACCGCGGGCAGCAGCCAGAATCGATAGCCCGCCGGAATCGACAAGCCGACCAGGAGCGCATCGAATGCCGCGAGCACTGCGGCCACGGGCGTCCAGAGTCCCGCGATCAGCAGCACACCGAGGATCGCGGAGGGTAGCTGCAGCGCCACCTCTGCGAGCCCCGACGCGCGTTGCAACACCGCGACGGCGTGCGTCAGCAGGATCGTGCCGCAGGCCAGCCGCAGCAGCAGCAGCCCTACTCCGGGCGCGCCCGGCGCGAATGTTGAGAAGAGTCGCCGCATGGCACGGCAACCATAGCGGACTGGAAGCCGGCGGCAACGTCCAAAAGATAGTACAGAGCGCTCTTGCGGAGCGTCTTCAGGGCTCGATGATGCCCCGCCTGAGGCCGATCATCGCCGCCTGGGTGCGGTCCTGAACGCCGAGCTTCGCCAGAATGGTCCGCACCTGCCACTTCACGGTCGTTTCGGTGGCGGCCATCATGCGCGCGATCTCCTTGTTGGGCTTGCCCTGGGCAATCAGCTGCAGGACCCGCACCTCGGTCGCCGTGAGCATGTCATCGGCAACGTGCTCGGCGAGCTGGTACGAAACCTCGGGTGACACGAAGCGCTTGCCCGCATGCACGGCGCGAATCGTATCCAGGAGCGCGCGATCGAGGCTGTCCTTGAGCATGTAAGCGCGGGCTCCCGCCTGCATCGCGCGCCGCGCCTGTACATCACCCGCATAGGTGGTGAGAACGATGATGCGCGCGTCGGGAAATTCACCGCGGATGGCGCTGATCGCATCCACCCCGCTCATTTCCCGCATCTGCAGGTCCATCAGCGTCACATCCGGCCGATGCGCGCGGAACTGCTGGATCGCCTCGTGGCCGTTGGCGGCTTCCGCCACGAGTTTGAGATCCGGCTCGGTGGAGAGCAGCAAGGCGATGCCGCGCCGAAAGATCGGATGATCGTCGGCGGCCAGGACACGAATGGCCGAGCCCGTATTCATCTTCACCTCGATCCCGCATCCCGGCGCCGCGCGCTGGGATAGACCCTGGATGCCGGAATGATGAGCTCCACCTCCATGCCGGCATTGGGCGCGCTCCACAGCGTCAGCTTGCCGCCGGCGAGTGCCGCCCGCTCGCGCATGCCGCGCAGCCCGAAGTGTCCGGCCCGATCTGTGTCCGCGAGGATCCTCGGGTCTGTTCCCCGACCGTCATCGCGCACGCGCAGCCGAAACTCGCGCGCATCGTACCGCAGTTCCACTTCGATCTGCGTGCCCTGCGAGTGGTGCACGGCGTTGCGCAATGCCTCGGCCGCGATCCGGAAGATCTCGTCCCGCTCGATCGGGTGCAGTGAGCGCACCGTGCCCTGCACCGCGACGCTCACGGCTGGCGCCGCGGCACCCTGCCGCTCCCCCGCAAGCTCTTTTGCCAGTCGTGCGATCGGCGCCGCGAGGTCGCTCGACTCCTCGACCGACAGGCGCAGCCCCTGCACCGCCTGGCGGCCTTCCTTGATCGCGTGTCCCGCCTGATCGATCGCGCCCGCGAGCACCTCGCGCGCCTTCTCCGGCTCGCGCGCCAACAGGCGCAGCGCAGCGCCGAACTGCAGCAGGACACCCTGGTAGCTCTGCAGCAGGGTGTCGTGCAGATCCCGCGCGATGCGCGTGCGCTCCTGCACGCGTGCATCGAGGGTCCTGTTGAACTGGATCGCGAGCTGGCGCGTGCGCAGCCAGTATAGAAACAACAGCAACGCAACGATCGCCGTGGCGCCGGCGCCGCGGAACCACGCGGCCTGCCAGAACGCCGGCGCGATCGCGAACTCGATCGCGGCACCCTGCTCGTTCCACACCCCGCTGTTGTTGCTGGCGATGACGTGGAAGCGGTACTTGCCCGGGGGCAGGTCGGTATAAAGCGCCAGGCGTCGATTGCCGGCGTCATACCAACTGCGATCGCGACCGTCGAGCCGGTAGCGAAACTGATTCGCCGCCGGCGCGACCAGGCTCAGGGCCTCGTAGTCGATCTCCAGATCGCGGGTGCGCGGCGGTAGCCGCAAGGTTGCCGGCGTGGTGTCCATCAGGTTCTGCCAATAGAGCCTGCCATCGGCGATGACCTGCTCGATGTGCACCGGCGGCGGCAGCCTGTTGGACACGATGTGATGCGGGTCGAGCACCTGCACACCGCCGCCGGAAAGAAACCAGATCTTGCCATCGGCGGCAATGGCGACACGCGGCCCGAACGGGCTGGCTGAGGTGCTGCGCAGCCGCACGCCGTCCTGCGGGCCGAGAACAGTTGTTTTGATCCGTTCGGTCGGGTGTGCAAGCCAGGCGTCCAGCTGCGGGCGGGCGATGCGCACCAGGCCGCAAGCGGTGTACACCCAGAGGGCGTGTTGGTGGTCTGCAAGCGTCCACATGGCGGTATCACACAGACCGTTGCCGCCCGTGAGGGTCGCGATGTGCCCGTTCGCCAGCCGACTCACGCCGCCCATGGTCGCCACCCACAGCACGCCGTCCTGCAGCCGAAGATCGGCGACCTGGCCCGCGGTCAATCCGTCGGCCGCCGTGTAGGTGGCGCGGATCCGACCGTCCTTGAAATAGGAGACGCCGCCGCCGCCCCAGAATCCCAGCCATAACCCGCCGCGCTGCGGATCGGCAAGCAAAACGGATGCATTCTGCCGCCGTCCCAGAGTCGACCAGGGAATGCGCTCGATGAGTTTGCCGTCACGCAGGTGCAGCAGGCTGCGCTGCTCGGAGAGCCAGAGGTTGCCGGCATCATCGCCGGTGATGCTGTTCACCTCGCCGCCGGGCACGCCGGCGACGGCGATGTAGCGGCCGTGCTCGAGGTAGCCGAGTCCGCGGTCCGTGTAGGCCCAGATACGGCCGGAATGATCCTGAAACAGCGATTGCACCGAGTCGTCCTGCAGTCCGCTGGCGCGGCGGTACGCCGTCACCTTGCCATTCTGCCAGCGGCTGAGGCCGTCGTGAGTTCCTATCCAGACACTGCCGTCCGCGGCGGCCAGCACCGCGCTGGTGACATCGCTCGGCAACCCCTGCCGGACCGAGAAAGTGCTCACCGGCAGCTCGCGGAAGCGATCCAAGCCGCCGGTGGTGGAAACCCACACGCTGCCTTCACGATCCTCGAACAGGCTGAGGATGATGTCGCTCGAGAGGCCGTCCGACTGGGTGAACGTGTCCGTCTGACCGTCGTGGATGTGGATGAGCCCGCGCTCGATGGTGCCGATCCACAGGCCCCCGTCGCGGTCCTGCAGCAGCCTGTTGGAGTCGCCGATCCTGATCGGATAGGGCGCGAGCGCATCACCGCTGACTCGCATCAGACCGCCGTTGTGCTCGGCCATCAGCAACTGCCCCTCCCCGGCAACGGTCAGGCCGATCGGCCCGGAGTTGGGCAACAGCGTGCCGCCCTGGGTCATTGCGCCGCTGACCCGCTTGGGCGGGCCCGGCGCGATGCGCCACAGCCCGGACTGCGCGCCGGCCCAGAGATTGCCGGCGGCATCCTCATGAATCACCCAGACACCGGTGCCGAAGTCGATTTTCGCGCCGTAGCAGTCTGTGCGGCCGGCGCGCAACGCGCACAGCTGGCCGGGAGACTCCATGGTGCCGACCCAGACCGTGCCGGCGCGGTCCTCATAGAGCGCGGTTACGAAGCGACCATCGAACCGGTGCAGTCGGGTCAGCCTGCGGCCATCCCAGGTGACGAGGCCGTCGAACGTTCCCACCCAAAGAGTGCCGGCGCGCGTCACCATGAGGGCACTGACGGCATTGTTGGGCAGATGCTGCCCGGAAGGGGGTTGCCAAGGGACGCTGTGCGCGCCGTCGAAGCGGAAGAGACCAAACTCACTTCCCAGCCAGAGATAACCATCCGGCGTCTGGGCCATCGCGTAGATGTTCCCCAGCGAGAAGCCGTCCCGCACGGTCCACGCGGTGTGCGCGTACTCGTTCATGTCGAGAGCGGTGTCCAGAGCGGAGGCCGGACGCTCTCCTGCGCAGACGATTGCGAGGGCGAGGGCCGCTGCGACCCGCATGGATGCTCGAATCGTCATGTCTGCGCGCGAAATATTCACTGTTCGGGCGCGCGGGTTCTGGTGCATCGTGCGCCGCGCGCAAACGACCCGTTCGATCATCAGGTTAGCGCTGTCATTGTTCACGCTACCAATCCCAACTATGATGCCAGGCATACGAGGGGATCAGAGCATTTTTTCGCAAACGATTGAATATCCGCCATATTGCGCTCATGGCGTATGGTGAAATCCGGGCCAGGCGTTGCTCGATGCCATCCGGACCACGGCGAGAACGTTCTACGCGCCGCCGCCGATGCCCGTGGAAGACACCGTTTGATAGCGTTATCATCCGAGCCATCGGCTGCGCGCCCGAGGGTTTTCGATGCCGAATCCGATCCTGCGAACGAGCGCTCTCGCCATCGCGATCGTCTGTCTGCTCGTTGCAAACAGCGCGCGCGCCGGCACTCCGCCCGCCGCCGCGCCTTTGCCCGCGGAAGACGGCTACCGCCTCTGGCTGCGCTACGTTCCGGTCGCCGGCGATTCGCTCGCGCGCTACCGCGCCGCGGCGACCGAGCTCGTGGGTCCGGCTACCTCTCCTACTCTGCGTGCCGCGCAAGCCGAGCTGGTGCGCGGCCTGACGGGGCTCCTGGGCGCGCCGCCGCCACCGTCACATGATGTGAGTCGCGACGGCGCGATCGTCTTCGGCACCCCCGACTCCTCCGCCCTCGTGAAGAGCCTGGCCCGCGACCTCGGGAGCGTGGGCGCGCAAGGCTATCTCATCCGCACGCTCGCCGCTCATGGCCACCGCGTCACCGTGATCGCCGCCAACTCGGACGCGGGCGTGCTCTATGGCGTGTTTGGTTTCCTGCGTCTCTTGCAAACGCGCGCGTCCATAGAGCGGCTGCACATCGCCAGCAGCCCGAAAATCAGCCGCCGGGTGCTCGATCACTGGGACAACCTGAACGGCACGGTGGAGCGCGGCTACGCCGGCGACTCGCTGTGGCAATGGCAGAGCCTGCCGCAGCACCTCACGCCGCGCTACATCGATTACGCGCGCGCCTGCGCCTCGATCGGGATCAACGGCACGGTGCTCAACAACGTCAACGCGACTCCTTTCATCCTGACACCGCTCTACCTTCGCAAGGTCGCGGCGCTCGCGGGCGTGCTGCGCCCGTATGGCATACGGGTGTATCTCTCGGTGCCGTTCAGCGAGCCGGTGACCTTGGGCGGGCTCAAATCGGCCGACCCGCTCGACCCGCGCGTGCAGGCGTGGTGGCGCGCCAAGGTCGCCGAGGTCTATCACGACATCCCGGATTTCGGCGGCTTCCTCATGAAGGCCAACTCCGAGGGTCAGCCAGGGCCGCAGGACTACGGACGCACGCAGGCGCAGGGCGCCGACCTGCTCGCGCACGCTCTGGCGCCACACGGCGGCATCGTCATGTGGCGCGCCTTCGTCTACACGACGGGCAGCCATTCGGAGGATCGCGCGAAGCAGGCCTATGACACGTTCAAGCCGCTCGACGGCAAGTTTGCGGACAACGTGCTGGTGCAGGTGAAGAACGGCCCGATCGATTTCCAGCCGCGCGAGCCCTTCCATCCGCTCTTCGGCGCGATGCCGCACAGCAATCTGATGCTCGAGCTGCAGATCACCAAGGAGTACCTCGGACAGCGCACCAGCATCGTCTACCTGGGCCCGCTCTTCGAGGAAGCGCTGCGCGCCGACACCTGGGCCAGGGGCGCGGGCTCGACGGTGGCGCGGGTAACCGACGGCTCGCTCTACGGCGAGCGGCTGACCGCGATTGCCGGCGTGGCCAACACGGGCTCGGCGCGCAACTGGTGCGGCTCCATCTTCAACCAGGCCAACTGGTATGCGTTCGGTCGCCTGGCCTGGAATCCCGATCTCGCGGCGCGGCAGATCGCCATGGAGTGGGTCGAGATGACTTTCACCAGCGAGCCGCGCTTCGTCGCGCCGGTGGTGGCGATGATGATGGGATCGCGCGCGGCCGCGGTCGACTACATGACCCCGCTCGGGCTCGCGAGCCAGATGGCCGCCGGCACCCATTTCGGCCCGGGCCCCTGGGTGGCGCCCGCGAAAGGCATGCCAGCCGACTGGAGCAGCACCTATTACAGCCGCCCGGACGCCTCCGGTCTCGGCTTCGATCGCACGGCGAGCGGCAGCGATGCGCTCGCAGAGTACTCGCCACACCTCGCCGCACAGTGGCGCGATCCCGCGACCTGCCCCGAGGACCTCCTCCTCTGGTTCCACCACCTCTCGTGGGACTACCGCCTGCGCTCCGGCCACACGCTGTGGCAGTCCCTGGTGCTGCACTACGACCGCGGTGTCGCATGGGTCAAAGAAGCGCGCGCAACCTGGAGCACGCTGGCGCCGTATGTCGACGCGCAACGCTATCGTCAGACGGCGGATTTCCTCGCGATCCAACAGCAGGACGCGCAGTGGTGGCGCAACGCGAGCATCGCCTACTTCCAGTCGATTTCCGGGCGCCCGCTGCCCGCGGGTGTCGCGCCGCCGCCCGACACGCTGGCCCACTATGAGGCCTTCTGCGTTCCTTACGTCGAGGGGTCTCCCGGGCCCAACCCCGCTTGTCCGCCGGCCGACGTCACGATCCCGCGCTGAGACGGCGCCAGCCGCTCACCAATCCCACATGGAGCCGTCTTCCAGGCGCGCGATCGGCAACTGCTTCGGGCTGTAGGGGTAGCGCGCCGCCAGCTGCTCATCGATGGTGACCCCGTGTCCCGGGCTCTCGCCGCAATGCAGGCGGCCGTCGCGAAAGACATAGTCGTGGGGAAAGACCTCATCGGTCTGCTCGGAGTGGCGCATGTACTCCTGGATGCCGAAGTTGGGCACCCAGGTGTCGAAATGCAGCGCCGCGCCCATGGTGACCGGGGACAGATCGGTCGCGCCATGAAAGCCGGTGCGCACCTGATACATCGCGGCCAGGTCGGCAATCCGGCGCACGTGCGTGATGCCGCCCGCGTGCACGAGCGTCGCGCGGATGAAGTCGATCAGACGGCCCTCGATCAGGCGCTTGCAATCCCAGATGGAGTTGAATACCTCGCCCACCGCGAGCGGCGTCACCGAGTGGCGGCGGATCAGCTCGAAGCCGTCCGGGTTGTCGGCGGGCGTCGCATCCTCCAGCCAGAAGAGCCTGTACGGCTCGAGGTCGCGCGCCAGGCGCGCCGCCTCCACCGGAGTCAAGCGGTGATGCACATCGTGCAGCAGCTCGACCTTGCCGCCATGATCGGCGCGCAAGCGCTCGAAGAGCCTCGGCACGGTCTCGAGATAGCCCGGCGTCGACCATTCCGTCTCCAACGGCAGCTCGCTCTCGGCAGGCTCGTAAGCGTCCTTCAGTCGCGACACCCCATACGGCTTCTTGACGCCCGGGACGCCGCACTGGGCGCGTACCGCGCGATAGCCCATGGAGAGGTATCGGGCCACCTCGGCGCTCGCCTCCTCGATATCGCGGCCGTTCGCATGTCCATACACCAGCACGCCATCGCGAGAGCGTCCGCCGAGCAGGCGGTGAATCGGCAGGCCGGCCATCTTGCCGAGAATGTCCCAGAGCGCCACGTCGACGGCGGCGATGGCCGTCATGGTCACGGGTCCCCGCCGCCAGTACGCGCCGCGATAGAAGAATTGCCACGTATCCTCGATGCGCCCGGCGTCGCGCCCGATGAGGTTGGGGATCACGTGCTGCTCGAGATAGGCCGCCACGGCGAGCTCCCGCCCGTTGAGCGTCGCATCGCCGAGCCCGCAGACCCCGGCGCGCGTCTCGATCAGGAGGGTGACGAAATTGCGTCCCGGACAGGTAACGATGACGCGCGCGGCGACGATTTCCCGCTCGCGCGCCGGGGCCCCGCTGAGATCCGCATTCATGAACGATGGCTCCACTTGGGCGTCTGCGACCGGGCAGACTGTACAACGATTCGTTTATGATATCGCTATCATCGCCGCCTGCAGGCCGGCTCGAGGGGGGAAAGATCTTGTCGCAATCCAGCCAGTCACGCCCTCGCCGGCGCGCCCCGCGCGGGCTCGCGCTCGCCGCCCCTGTCGCACTCGCTCTCGCATTAGCTGGCGCCGCGGCGCTCGCCAGCCGCGGCGCGACCGCGGCCGACAAACCGCTCTACAAGAACCCGCATGCCGCGGTCGCTGCGCGTGTCAGCGACCTCCTCGCCCGCATGACCGTGCAGGAAAAGATCGCGCAGATCTCCTGCATCTGGCAGCGCAAGGGCGAGGTGGAAGATGCCAACGGCAATTTCGATCCCGCCAAGGCGAGCCGTGTGTTCCCCTACGGGATCGGCCAGGTCGCCAGGCCCAGCGATCGCGTGCCGCTGGAGCCCAACGACCCTTTGCAGAACGTTTTTCGCAACGTCCCGCAGACGGTAGCGTTCACTAACGCCGTTCAACACTACTCAGTGGATGACACTCGCCTGGGGATCCCGACGCTCTTTCACGGGGAGGGCCTGCACGGCTACATGGCACGGGACTCCACGAGCTTTCCTCAGGCCATCGCCCTCGGCAGCACCTGGGACCCGGCGCTCATCACCCGGGTCTACACTGTCGTCGCGCGTGAAGCGCGCGCACGGGGCGTGCAGCTTCTCCTGACGCCGGTCATCAACCTGGGCCGCGATCCGCGCTGGGGCCGCATCGAGGAGACCTTCGGCGAGGATCCGTACATCGCCAGTCGGATGGGAGTCGCGGAGGTGCGCGGCCTGCAAGGTAATACGCTGCCTCTCGGTCCCGATCGTGTGTTCGCCACGTTGAAGCACATGGCGGGCTACGAAGTGCCGGAGGCCGGCACCAACGTGGGTCCGGCGGAGATCACCCGGCGCACGCTGCTGCAGATGTATTTGCCGCCGTTTCATGCCGCGATCCAGCAGGCGAACGCCCAGGTGGTGATGCCCTCGTACAACGAGATCGGCGGCATTCCCTCCAGCGCCAACCGCTGGATGCTGACCGACGTGCTGCGCACTCAGTGGGGATTCAAGGGCGTGGCGCTCAGCGACTACGAGGCCATCGAGCAGTTGATGTCGCTGCATCACGTGGCGGGCAATCTGACCGATGCGGCGGCCCGCGCACTGCATGCCGGCGTGGACGATGACACGCCGGATGGGGAGGCTTTCGCCAACCTGCCGCAGGCGCTCGCCGCCGGCAAAGTCACCCAGAGGCAGATCGACACCGCCGTTGGCCGTGTGCTCAGGCTCAAGTTTCTCGCAGGCCTCTTCGAGCATCCCTACGCCGATGCGAGCTATGCGCAGAGGATCACGGATGACGCCCAGGCGCGCGCGCTAGCGGTGAAAGCGGCGCAGGAGAGCATCATTCTCCTCAAGAACGACGGCACCCTGCCCCTCCAGACGCACCGCATCCGCACCCTGGCCGTGATCGGCCCGAACGCGGCCGTCGCGCGCCTCGGCGGCTATTCCAACGTGCCCGCCCATTCCGTCAGCATCCTGCAGGGCATCCGCACTCTCGAGGGCCACAACGTCCGCGTGGTTTATGCGCGTGGCGTCAAGCTGGTCGAGCACGGGGACCAGTACACCGATCAGGTCGTGCTCCCGTCGCCCGCGGAGAACCGCGAGCTCATCCGGCAGGCGGTGCGCGTCGCCAAGGGCGCCGACGAGATCGTGCTCGCCATCGGCACGCGCGGCGCGCTCTGCCGCGAGGGTTGGGCGGACAATCACCTGGGCGATCGCGACAGCTTGAAGCTCATCGACCAGCAGCAGCGGCTCGCCGATGCGATGTTCGCACTCGGCAAGCCGGTCGTCGTCGTGCTCATCAACGGCTGCCCGCTCGCGGTGGACGAGATTGCGCAGAAGGCGAATGCGCTCATCGAAGGCTGGTATCTCGGCCAGGAGGGCGGCACCGCCATGGCGGACGTGCTCTTCGGGAAGACCGATCCCGGCGGCAAGCTCACCGTCACCATTGCGCGATCGGTGGGCTTCGTCCCCTACAACTACGACGAGAAGCCGAGCGCCCATCGCGGCTATCAGTTCGCCGACAACTCGCCCCTCTTCCCCTTCGGCTACGGCCTCTCCTACACGACGTTCGACGTAGGGCCGCCGGTGCTTTCAGCCGCCAGCATTCCGTCGAGCGGCACCGTGACCGTCAACGTGAGCGTCCGTAACACCGGCAAGGTCGCGGGCGACGAAGTTGTGCAGCTCTATCTCCATGAGCTCGTCAGTTCCGTGACGGAGCCGGTGAAGGTGTTGCGGGGCTTCAAGCGGGTGTCGCTGGCGCCGGGCGCCTCCACCCAGGTGCGGTTCACGCTCGGCTGGCACGACTTCGCCCTCTGGGACGAGAACATGCATCACGTGGTGGAGCCGGGCACTTTCGAGATCATGGCGGGCCCGGACTCCGTGCATCTGCAGACCGCGACGCTCCAGGTGACGCGGTGACGGCCGATGTTGTGCCACCGGTGGCACACTTGCTCCAGCCCGGGTGCGGCCGCGGCATTCCCAACTTGACGCCCCAGCTTGCCCAGCCATATAGTTTGGGTGAGCTACTATATTGACGATGGTGCGCAGGGCGGCGGCGTCGTGAGCGCAGGATGCGAACCCCCTCCACGGCGCCGCCGACCTTGGTTGTTTGAAGCGCCACCTGCGGCGGCGGGGCACGTCCCTGTGCCTGACTACGCTCTTCGTTGAAAGACGAGCGCGGCGGCGCCGCGCAGGCGTGCAAGATCACCGTCCGGAATCGGCACGATCGCCGGAGGACTGCCGGCAATCGTTACTCCCCGCACCGCCTTCTCGATGATCGGGCGGTACCGGTGCCACGCCGAGGTGACTTCTCCCGCGATGTAGACGACCGCCGGCGACAGCGCCGCCATGACCAGCCGCAGGCCCTCGCCGATCTCACGCGCCTGCCGCTCGAGCGCGGCGCCGGCAGGCTCGTTGCCTTCCTCCGCCAGATTCAGCAGCTCACCGAAGGTGACCGACCGGTGTTGCGGCTGCAGCTCCTTGAAATAGCGCACTGCCGCGCGGCACGAGGCGAACACCTCCCAGCAGCCGCGCCGACCGCAGGCGCACTCCGGCCCCTCCAGATCGATGGAGATGTGGCCGAACTCGCCCGCCATGCCGTCGTGGCCGGTGATGATGCTGCCGTTGGCAAAGATGGCCGCACCGACTCCCTCCGACGCGGTGATGAGGACCGCGTCGCGGTTGCCTTCGTCGTGGTGAAAGGTCAACTGCGCGAGCAGACAGGCGATCGCCGCGTTGGCGACATGCACCGGCTGCTTCATCCGCTTCTCGATCGCGCTTTTGAGGTCGAAGTCCCGCCAATGCAGGTTCGGCGCGAAGAGGAGCTGGTCGTTGTGCGGGTCCACCCGCCCCGGGAGGCTGACGCCGATCCCCTCGATGGAGAGGGTCCCGAGGCCGGCTTTCAGGCGCGACATGGCTTCCAGGATCAGATCCGTCGAGGCGACCGCATCGCGGCTCAGTGGCGCCATGGAGCGGGAGATCAGCCTGCCGTTGAGATCGACCATGGCGATGATCGCCTGGCGCGGATGGATGTCGACGGCCAGCGCCACCAGGCTCTCGTTCAGGCGGATCAGTGTCGGCCGCCGTCCGCGCTGCGACACCGCCGTCTGGCCTTCGCACACCCACTTCTCGGCGAGGAGCTGCTCGATGATCTGCGAGACCGTGCTGCGCTGCAGCCCCGACTGCCGGGCGAGCTCCGCGCGGGAGATCGGCT
>JBOIAB010000028.1:0-5914 GCA_050738635.1 Steroidobacteraceae bacterium | reverse complement strand
AAGCCGCCATGCGCGGGACGCAGACGCGGCGCGCCTTGCTTGCCAAGCCGATCCGGGTGATGATTCTCTACGGCACCGTACTTGCGTCCCCCCCTCGAGCGGGGCCATAGCCGTCATAACCGCGAGATAGCGCAGGGCCACGTGCCTTTATATCCAACCTGGCAAGACATCGGCCTTCGCCTGCTCCTGACTCTCATCGCCGCGGCGGTCATCGGGCTCAACCGCGGGACGCGCGGTCATGCGGCTGGCTTGAGGACGACCATCCTGGTGAGCCTTGCGGCCTGCGTCGCCATGATTCAGGCCAACATTCTGCTGCCGCTTGGCGGCAAGACCGCAGCCTCGTTCGGGGTGATGGACCTGATGCGCCTGCCGCTCGGAATCCTCACCGGCGTCGGTTTCATCGGCGCGGGCACCATTCTACGGCGGGGCGACCTCGTCACAGGCGTGACGACCGCGGCGACGCTGTGGGTCGTAACCGTGATCGGGCTCTGCTTCGGCGGCGGTCAGCTGGCTCTGGGCGGCAGCGCCACCGTCCTTACTGTGCTGACTCTATGGGCGCTCGTGGCGCTAGACGTTCGCATCCCGCGAGACCACCGTGCTCTGCTCCTCATCAGCGCGGACCTCGCCTCCTTCTCCACGGACCATTTGGCCGAGCTGATCGCACCTCTCGGCTGCAAGGCGACATTGCGCAAGCAGCGTGTTTCTGAGGGCTCCCGTGAGGTACGGTACTGGTTCGAAATCGCGTGGCGGCAGGCCGAAGCCGCAGGCCCGCCTCTCGAGCTTCTACGGCTGCTGAACGAGCGCTACACCGTCGTTTCGTTCGAGCTCACATCCGACAGCCATATCTGACGGGCCGCGCGTCACCAGAAGCGTACGCGGCCGGCGTCCAGATGCACGAAGTCGGACTTCGGGTAATAGCCGACGCCAGTGCGCCGCAGGGCGAGCGCCAGCTCCTGTAGGTGCTTCGTCGGGATGCCGGGCAGGCGAACGTCGATGGCCTGGCCGCGCATATGTAGGCTATGCGCGGCCACTCCGGTCGAGCGGCGGCGCAGCATTGCGTTGGTGCGTGGGGAGCGGTAGCCGGAGATCACATGAAAGGACTCGTCGCACCCAGTGCGGGTCTTGAGGTCGAAGAGAACATCGAGGACACCCGGGTCGATGGGATGCACTTCGCCGGTGCGAAAGTCCCGCAGGAAGTGGTTCACCCGGGCGAGCTGGGTCGGCGCATACCTGGTAATAGGTACAGTCCAGAGTGTCTCCGGTATGAGTATGGACTGAGAGTGACCGGCATTCCGGCACTCGTGCCCAGGCCGGACCTTGCCACGCCCTTGCTTGCTACGTTGTGCGACATTTGCTACAGTGTGCACATGCATCGGATCATTACCCAGCGCGAGCTCCGCAATCAGTCTGCCGCAGTGCTGCGCGAGGTGGAGGCTGGGCAAACGGTCGTCGTGACACGCAACGGCACGCCGGTCGCCGAGTTGCGACCCATCAGGCCGCGCCGATTCGTCCCGCGAGCGACAATCGCAGACGCCGCCGCTCACGCATCTAGGATTGATGCCGGCCGATTCTGGGCGGACCTCGACGCAGTAATCGATCAACGCGTCGATGACTGAACCGCGGCGGGGTCTGCTCGATACATCCGTGGTGATCGATCACGACGTGATCGACCTTGCGTTGCTGCCCGATGAGTCGGCGATCTCGGCGGTCACCCTCGCGGAACTTGCTGCGGGCCCGCACGCGACCGAAGACAAAGACGAGCGCGCTCGCCGCCAGGACCGCCTCCAATGGGCGACAGCGACCTGGGATCCGCTTCCTTTCGATGCCGAAGCGGCCCGCCTGTACGGCCGCGTATTTGCTGCTGCGCGAGCGGCCGGCCGATCCAGCCGTTCGCGGCTGGCCGACTTGCTCATTGCGTCCACCGCCGCGGCGAACAATCTTCCGCTGTACACGAGAAACTCTTCCGACTTTGAGCCGTTGAAGGCAATCGTCAAGATCGTTTCTCTCTGATCGTCGAGTCGCGGACTCTCTGTCTACACCTCACGCGGCGGGCGCGGCAACAGCGCGCGCGATGCCGCCTCGATTGCGATCTCATCGGTCACTGCGGCAAGCGCCAGACATGCCTGCGCTACCAGAACCGGACCCAGGCTTCGCATGCTTCCGTGGAGATCTCTTGCGAGACGCGCGCAGGCCGTGCCGCACGCTTTCGCGTGGCCGGGCATGACGAGGAATCTCCTGCAGTCGAGTGTCGAACCTTCAATAGCGGTGGCTCGCGGCCGCAGGCGCTCCCGCAAGTGGGTCGTTCGTCATACGTAAACATACGTATCTCCTCCGGGTCTCGTTCGGTATAGCGTTCTTCGCCAGAGAGCCGTTCCCTCGGGTCTTGATTTGCGTCAAGGCAGGTCGCTACCGCACTTGCATAGGCTGGCCGGCGGCTGGCTAACGCTGGGGAGAGCATCATCGCCACCATCGAGAAGTACGGCGCGGCGGAATCGACGGACTTCGCGCTGACGCGAGTTTTTGCGGCCTATACGCTGTCCGCCACCTTCTGGCTGGTGTTCGCGACCTTCGTCGGTCTGATCCTCGCCTATAAGTTCGGTGCGCCCGACTTCGGCCCGGGCGCGTGGCTTACCTTCGGCCGGCTGCGTCCGATCCACACCAACGACACGTTTTACGGCTGGGCCAGCATCGCCCTCGTCGGGACCGCGTACTACATCGCTGCACGCAGTGGCCGCACGCGCCTCTACAGCGAGCGGCTTGCATGGACGGGCCTCGTCCTCTTCAATCTGGCCGCGATCTTGGGTACCGTGGCGCTTGATCTCGGCTACAACGCGGGCGATCTCGAGTACCGCGAGTGGCCCTGGCCCATCCGCCTGATCTTTGCCGCGGCGCTCGTCGTGACCGCCTGGAATCTGCTCGCGACCGTCGCGCACCGCAAGACCGACGACATCTATCTCAGTAACTGGTACACGATGGGCGGAGTCCTTTGGACCATCGTCGTGGCGACGGTGGGGATTCTGCCCTGGTACCAGTATGGCCTCGGCCAGGTATCGGTGTCCGGGTTCTTCATGCACAACGCGGTCGGCATGTGGTTCACGCCGATGGCGCTCGGCATGTTCTATTACGCGTTGCCCAAGCTCCTGAGCCGCCCGATTTACTCGTATGCGCTCGGGGTGCTGGCCTTCTGGACCAACCTCGTCTTCTATCCCATCATCGGCGCGCATCACTTCCTCTTCAGCCCGCTGCCCTGGTGGCTGCAGACGACGGCGATCGTGTTCTCCGTGGCGATGCTCGTGCCCGTGTGGGGTGGGAGCGCCAACTTCCTGCTCACGATTCGCGGCCGGGCCGGTGAGGTGCTGCACTCCTATCCGCTGGCTTTCTGCCTCGTCGGGGTGATCGGCTACCTCGTGGGCTCGACTCAGGGCACCTTCGAGGCCTTCCGCTCGCTGCAGTCGGTATGGCACTTCACCAACTTCACCGTCGGTCACTCGCATCTGACCATGTACGGCTTCGTTACCTTCGGCATCTGGGGAGGGCTGTATGCCCTCTTGCCGCTCGCCACGGGCCGGCAGGCGAGCCGCTTGGGGCTGGGAGCGCATTTCTGGATGGCGGTGGTCGGGAGCTTCATCTACGTGATCTCGCTCTCCGTCGGCGGCACCGTGCAGGGCCTCGACTGGAAGCATGGGTTGCCGTTCATCCAGTCCGTCGTCGATATGAGCCCCTACTACGTGTGGCGCGGCGTGGGCGGCGTGCTCATGTTCGCGAGCCATATCGTCTTCGCCTGGAACGTCTGGGACATGACGCTGCGCAGACCCGCCGCGAGCGCAGCGATCGCCGCGGCGGCGCCAGCCGCGGAGGGCGGAGCATGAGAAAGCTCTGGGCCATCGCCGGCGGCTCGACGTTGGTTTTCATCGTGCTTGCGCTGATGATGGGCGTCTTCCCCGGTCTGGAGTTGTCGAAGACGGCACCAGGAACCGGGGTGAAGCCGTTGACGCCGCTCGAGGCGCAGGGGCGCTCGGTCTATGCCGCCAACGGGTGCGGCTATTGTCACACTCAACAGGTGCGCCCCCTGCGAGAGGACGAGGTGTTCGGCCGGCCGTCGGCGCCGGGCGATTTCGCCTATCAGACGCCGGAGCTGCTCGGCTCGGAGCGCACGGGTCCGGACCTTACCGATGTCGGCACGCGGCGGGGGAGCGATGTCTGGCAATACATGCATCTCTACAATCCCCGCAGTGTCGTGCCCGAGTCGATCATGCCGTCGTTCTCGTGGATGTTCCGGGTGGTGGATCGCGTACCGCCCGGGGTGAATCCGGTGCCGATCCCGGCGGGATTCGCGCCGGCCCATGGGGTCGTCGTCCCGACCCAAAAGACCCAGGCACTCGTCGCATATCTCCTATCCCTGAAGCAGCCGCCGCTGGGCGGCCCGGCAAGCGCGAGTGGTAGGAGCTCGGCGGCGGCATCGACCGAGGCGGTGGCCGCTGCACCAACCGCCTCCAGCGCTCCTTCTGCCGGCAGTGCCGGCCACGCCGCTGAAGGCAACCCCAGTACACAGTCGACGCTGCCGAGCGCTGCGCAGATTGCGCATGGAGAGGCCGTGTTCACCGCCAACTGCGCTGCCTGTCACCAGGCGAGCGGGGAAGGGTTGCCCGGCGCATTCCCGCCACTCAAGGGCAATGCCGCTGTCAATGACGCCGATCCGACGCTACACATTCATACGGTACTCTTCGGCGCACATGGGTTGACCATCGGCGGC
Organism: Steroidobacteraceae bacterium; assembly: GCA_050738635.1. Taxonomy (GTDB): domain Bacteria; phylum Pseudomonadota; class Gammaproteobacteria; order Steroidobacterales; family Steroidobacteraceae; genus 13-2-20CM-66-19. Next base: position 1,161 of record JBOIAB010000028.1, on the reverse strand, counting down.
GCGAGCTACGGCAGCCAGATGCCGCCCTTCGGGCCGCAGTTGAGCGATCAGGATGTGGCCGACGTGATCGATTACGAGCGCAGCGCCTGGGGCAACCACGGCCCGCCCGTGAGTGTGGCGGAGGTCGCCAGGATCCGCTCGCACGATCACTGAGGCGCAGCATGCATCAGCACATGATGGGTCCCTTCTGGGGTAACGTCGCGATCATCGCCGTGGCCGGCGTCATCACGCTAGCCTGCTTCGCGGCGATGTTCCGCATGGTGTTCCGTCCCGGCGAGAGCGATCCCAAGCATCCCAAGCGCATGATTTTCGGCGACGACCGCCGACGGGGAGGCTGAGTGGATACGCCGCGCGTCCGCATCTACCTGGACCAGGACTCCAACCCGTTCCTCGAGGGCTCGCTGCCTCTCGATCTGCCTCTCGATACCTCGAAGCTGACAGATGGTCCGCACCGTTTGATCGTCAGGGCGCGCGATGAAAGCGGCCGCGAGGGATATGAGGAGGTCCCCTTCAACGTCCACAATGGCCCAGGCGTCGTCATTTCGGGCTTGCGGCCGAACAGCACGCGCCGGGGGATGGTGCAGTTGTCGGTGGATGCGTTCAGCGGCGACGATCCCTTCAATCCGCGCTACGCGGAGGCGCGCTCGTCCATCCCTGTGTGGGTATGGGTCATGTCGCTTTTCATCGTGGCCTGGGCAGTTTGGTACGCCGCGAGGATGTGGGATGTGCCGCCGGCATTTGCCAATACGCCGACGTATGCCTCGCACGCAAAGGATGTCGCGGTCACACCGGCGGCGGCGCCGATCGCCCCAATGCCCGTCGACAAGTGACAGGGGAGGCCACACCTGAGCCACTCCGAGAGAACGCATGTCTGATGCGATCCTTCGCAACCGGTCATCCTGACCTGGCCCGAGGGCCTGGCTGCCCGTCTCACGGCTTCGCCTCGAAAGGCGGGTGTTCACCGATTTAACGCGCTCGGTTGCGAACACATGGCATGGCTCACGTCTTACTCCGACTCGAACAGCTTGCCGGGGTTGAGGATGCCGTTCGGATCGAATACCTTGCGCACGCCGCGCATCAGGGCGATCTCCGCCACGCCGCGGGTACTGTCGAGGTAGGGCCGCTTGAGCAGGGTGCGCTACAGCGACAACGGTTCCACTC
>JBOIAB010000027.1:0-5029 GCA_050738635.1 Steroidobacteraceae bacterium | reverse complement strand
GGATGGACGGCAAGATCGACATCGAGCGCGTCTGCGCCCTGCTCAGGGATCCGGAGATCGACGTGCAGAACAAGGCGATCGACGTCGTCATCAAGGCGAACGATCCTGACACCATCCGTTACCTGATAGAGATCCTGAAGGACGAGAACGAGAACGCCCGCCGCGCCGCGGTCGAGGTGCTGAACGAGGTCGGCAACGCGAAGTCGGTGAAACACCTGCTCGAGGCGCTGAAGGACAGCGACTGGTGGGTACGCAGCCGCGCGGCCGATGCGCTCGGCAAGATCGGCGGTCCGCGGGTGATCGATGCGGTGCTGGAGCTCATCCGCGAGAAGGACGAAGACATCCGGCGCGCCGCCATCGAGATCCTCAACCAGACCAAAGACGAGCGCGCCGTGGAGTCCCTCATCCAGGCGACACGCGATCCGGATTGGTGGGTGAGCGAGCGCGCCGTCGATGCGCTGGCGGAGATCGGCAGCAGGCGCGCCGTGCCCCGTCTCACCGAGATGCTCAAGGCCGGCCCCGCGAAGGCGACCCCGATCGTCGTTCGCGCGCTCGGAAAGCTCGGCGATGCGCGGCTGGTCGACGCCCTGCTGCCCTTCATGGCCAGGCCGGAGCGGGAGCTGCGGATCGAGGCGATGCAGGCGCTGTCGAAGATCGTCGACGAGCGGCGTGCCGAGCAGTTACGCACCGAGCTGCAGAGCCAGGCAGTTTCGCCGGACCAGACCATCGCCCGGGTGGCGAGTGCGGCGCTTGCCGAGCTCGACCACCGCCTGGCAGGCGGAGCCGTGGCCACCGGCGGCACGCCGTTGCCGGCGCCACCGGCCGCGATCCGGCCCCCACAGCCGGCACCCCCGATGGAGGGGACGCGCGCCGGCGCCGTCGACGCAGCAGCGCAGTCGCGCGTCGCCGAGGCGCCAGGGCGGCTCGACATCCAGACGCTCAAGCCCGGAGACATCATCGAGGGCCGCTACAAATACATCGACCGCATCGGCCGTGGCGCCTTCGGTACGGTGCTGCTGATGGAGGATACGGTCGTCGACGAGCGGCTGATCCTGAAGTTCCTCAACCCCAACGTGTCGACGGACGAAGAGGTCATGAAGCGCTTCGTCCACGAGCTGCGCTACTCGCGCAAGATCACGCACAAGAACGTCATCCGCATCTACGACTTCCTCTACATCCAGGGCAATTACGCCATCTCCATGGAGTACTTCCCCTCGCACACCCTGGGGCCGAGATCGTCGGCGACAAGCCGCTCGAGCTCAAGCGGGCGCTGCAGTTCGGCTGCGACATGTGCACCGGCATGACGGTCGCGCACCAGGTCGGCATCGTGCACCGCGATCTCAAGCCCGCCAACGTGCTCATCAACCAGGAAGGGTTGCTCAAGATCGTGGACTTCGGCGTCGCCGCGGCGCAGCGTGAGGGCGACACCCAGCTCACCAAGACCGGGTACGTCATCGGCTCGCCGAAGTACATGGCGCCCGAACAAATCCTCGGCAAGAAAGTCGACGAGCGTGCCGACATCTACGCCATCGGGGTAATGCTCTACGAGATGGTCACCGGGGTGCCCCCCTACTCCCGCGGCGATCACATGTCGGTCATGTATCAACACGTGCAGGGCAAGGCGCGCCCACCGCAGGAGCTCAACCCGCAACTGCCTCCCGGGCTCTCGGACCTGGTCACGAAGGCCATGGCGGTCGACAAGACCAAGCGCTTCCAGTCGATGGAAGAGCTCCGCCTGGCGCTCGGCAAATACCTTTAAGGGTCGCTGGATCCGGCGGCGGCAGGGCACATCCTTGTGCCTATATCGGGAGGTCTACCGCTCGAAGGCGTGCGTTACGTCAAATATTTAGCGACAAGCCATTGATTTTGGCGACATAAGCGGGCAAAAAAGACAGGCTCGACTCATCGCGGAGAGCTTACTTGGCGCGCATAGACGCGTTTCTCAAGCTGGGAGCACAACAGGGGTGCTCGGACGTGCATCTTGCCGTCTGGGTACCACCGATGCTGCGCATGCAGGGCGACCTGCTGCCGATCAAGTTCCGCGAGCTGCGCGCCGCGGAGCTCGAGGGCTATATCGTAGAGATCCTGAGCCGCTCTCAGGCCGAGCATTTTGGCAAGGGGCAGGACCTCGACTTCTCGTACGTTTCGGGGGACGGCGGGCGCTTCCGCGTCAACGTCTACCGCAAGGACACGGGCATCGGCGCGACCTTCCGCGCCATTCCGTCGCAGGTGCCATCGCTCGACAAGATGGGCTTACCGGCCATCATCACCAAGCTCTGCGACTACCATCAGGGGATGATCCTGGTCACCGGCTCGACCGGCACCGGTAAGTCGACCACCCTGGCGGCGATGATCAATCACCTGAATGAGACCCGTAAGCTCAACATCATCAGCCTGGAGGATCCGATCGAGTTCGTTCACCCGAGCAAACACAGCCAGGTGATCCAACGTGAGCTCGGGACACACATTCCGAGCTTTGCGGAAGGCGTACGCGCGGCGATGCGCGAGGATCCGGATGTGATCCTCGTCGGCGAGCTGCGCGATTCCGAGACGATTTCGATGGCGATGACCGCGGCTGAAACCGGGCACCTCGTGCTCGGGACGCTGCACACCACCAGCTCCGTCAAGACCATCGATCGCATCATCGATGCCCTGCCCATCGAGGAGCGGGAGCAGACCAAGAGCTTCCTGGCGCAGAGTCTGTTGGCCGTCGTCACGCAAGTGCTGGTGAAGACGCCGGATTCGCGTGGCCGCAGGGCTGTCTGCGAGATCCTGATGATGACCAAGGCCATCGCCAAGCTCATCCAGACGGAGCAGACGCACCAGATTCCAAGCCAGCTGCAGATGGGGCGGGATCTTGGCATGCAGCTGATCGACCAGGCATTGCTTGCGGCGATCGCCGCCCGCGAGATCGATCCGGACGACGCCTACGGCTACGCGAGCGACAAGCGTCCGTTCCAGAAGTACGTCACTGACACCAGCATGCTGCCCAAGGTGGACATTGCCGCGGCGACGCCGGCGTCCGCCGCCTGAGGTCGCGAAGCAGGCATGGCTACCATCGACACATTGCTGATCGAAGTGCTGGAGAAGCGCGGCTCGGACCTGCACTTCATCGCCGGCGACCCGCCGCGAATCCGGCAGTACGGCGATCTCCAGTCGCTGCGGCCTGACAAGCTCGCCCAGGACATGGTCAAGGACGCCCTCTACGAGATCATGCCGAAGACCGCGGTCGATCGCTTCGAGGCGAAGGACGGCGCCGACTTCGCCTATACGATTCCGGAGCGTGGCCGCTTCCGCGTCAACGTCATGCGCCAGCTGCATGGCATGGGCGCCGTGTTCCGCGCCATCCCGTCGAAAGCGCTGACACTGGATGACTTGAAGCTGCCCGAGGCGGTGCGCCAGCTCTGCCGCACCAACAACGGGCTGATACTGGTCACCGGCAAGACCGGCTCCGGGAAATCGACCACCCTCGCCGCGATGATCGACGACATCAACATGCGCGTGAAGGGGCATATCCTCACCATCGAGGATCCGATCGAGTTCGTGCATCAGAGGAAGAACTGCCTCATCAGCCAGCGCGAGATCGGCGTTCACGCGCCGAGCTTCGCCGGGGCCCTGCACTCCGCCCTGCGCGAGGATCCGGACGTCATCCTGGTGGGCGAGCTGCGCGACCTCGAGACGATGAGCATTGCAGTCACTGCCGCGGAGATGGGCATTCTCGTCATGGGGACGCTGCATACCAACGGGGCGGCTCAGACGGTGGACCGCATGGTCAACGTCTTCCCGTCCGACAAGCAGTCGCACGTTCGGACCATGCTTTCGACGTCGCTGCGCGGCGTCGTCTCCCAGCAGCTGCTGCAGCGGGCCGACAAGCAGGGGCGCGTGGCGGCGCTCGAAATCCTGGTCAACACGTCTGCCGCCGCCAACCTCATCCGCCAGGGCAAGCTCGACCAGCTCGAGAACACGATGCAGTCCGGCGGCCAGTTCGGCATGCGCACCATGGACACCGCCATCCAACAACTCCTGGAGCAGCGGCTGATCACCGGCAAGGAGGCCTACAAGAAAGCCATCAACAAGGCGAAGTTCGAGCTGGTGAAGGACGCCGGCTGACCCCTTGCCGCGCCGGCCTGACTGACCTGGCGCCGCCCGCATCATCGCTGTGAACTGCCGCTGACGCTCTAGTACACTGGCGGCATATGGCTGAGAAATTCTTCGTCACGACGGCGCTGCCCTACGCCAACGGTCCGTTTCACATCGGGCACATCATGGAGTACATCCAGGCGGACATCTGGGTGCGCTTCCAGCGCATGCAGGGCCATCAGGTGCATTTCGTCGGCGCGGACGATGCGCACGGCGCACCCATCATGCTCAAGGCGGAAGCCGAGGGCATCACCCCGCAGGCACTCGTGGCACGGATCGCGGCGGGGCGGCCCCGGTATCTGCAGGGGTTCCACATCAGCTTCGATCACTGGCACACGACCGACTCGCCCGAGAACGTTGCGCTCTCGCAGGACATCTACCGGCGCCTGAAGGCCGCGGGCCTCATCTACTCGCAGCCGGTCGAGCAGTTCTACGACCCCCTCAAGGGCATGTTCCTCGCCGATCGCTACATCAAGGGCGAGTGCCCCAACTGCCATTCGAAAGACCAGTACGGAGATGCGTGCGAGGTCTGCAGCACCGTGTACGCTCCGACGGATCTCATCGAGCCCTACTCGGTCCTCACCGGCGCGAGGCCCATCCTCAAGACCTCCGACCACCTCTTCTTCAGGCTCTCGGACCCGCGCTGTGTCGACTTCCTGAACGGCTGGACGACGACGCCCAACCGGTTGCAGCCGCAGGTCGCCAACAAGGCCCGCGAATGGCTTTCCGGCAAGGGCGACCAGGCGCTCGGCGACTGGGACATCTCGCGCGATGCGCCGTATTTCGGCTTCCCGATTCCCGACGCGCCGGGCAAGTTCTTCTATGTCTGGCTGGACGCCCCGGTGGGCTACCTGGCCAGTTTCAAGGCGCTGTGCGACCAGCCCGGCTC
>JBOIAB010000026.1:0-29889 GCA_050738635.1 Steroidobacteraceae bacterium | reverse complement strand
GGCGAAGGCGGCGAGGATCCCGAACGCTACCGGCCGCTGCAGAACGGCGACTCGAAGAACAGCGCCATCAAACAGGTGGCCTCGGGCCGCTTCGGCGTCACGAGTCAGTACCTGGTCAATGCGCGCGAACTGCAGATCAAGATGGCGCAGGGCGCGAAACCCGGCGAGGGCGGGCAACTGCCCGGCACCAAGGTCTATCCCTGGATCGCGAAGACGCGACACACCACGGCCGGAGTCGGCCTCATTTCCCCTCCCCCGCACCATGACATCTACTCCATCGAGGATCTCGCGGAGCTCATCCATGATCTGAAAAACGCCAACCGCGGCGCTCGCATCAGCGTCAAGCTGGTCTCGGAGGTCGGCGTGGGCACGATCGCCGCGGGGGTCGCCAAAGCCCATGCCGATGTCGTACTGATCAGCGGACATGACGGCGGCACCGGCGCCTCACCGCAGACTTCGATCGCGCACGCAGGACTGCCGTGGGAGCTTGGGATCGCGGAAACACATCAAACGCTGGTCCTCAACAATCTCCGCAGCCGCATCGCGGTGGAGGCGGACGGACAGCTGAAGACCGGGCGTGATGTCGTTATCGCGGCGCTCCTCGGAGCGGAGGAATTCGGCTTCGCGACGGCGCCGCTGGTGGCGGTCGGCTGCATCATGATGCGCGTCTGCCATCTCAACACCTGCCCCGCGGGCGTGGCGACGCAAGATCCGCGGCTGCGGGAGAAGTTCGCCGGCAAGCCGGAGCACGTGGTGAATTTCATGCGCTTCATTGCGCAGGACATGCGCGAGATCATGGCGCAGCTCGGCTTCCGCACCGTCGAGGAGATGATCGGGCGGGTCGATCGCCTGATCCCGAAGAAGGCCGTCGATCACTGGAAGGCCCGGGGCTTCGACTTCAGCAACATCCTCTATCAGCCGGATGTCGGCGCCGAAGTCGGCCGCTTCCGCCAGATCGAGCAGGATCACGGCCTGGATAAATCCCTGGACCTGACGACGCTGCTCGAGCTCTGCCGGCCCGCGATCGAGCGTGGCGAGCAGGTGCGCGCCGAGCTGCCGATCTACAACGTCAATCGTGTGGTCGGCACCATCACCGGCAGCGAGATCACGCGCAAGTACGGACCCGAGGGCCTGCCGGACGACACCATCCGGATCCGCTTCAAGGGCTCGGCGGGGCAGAGCTTCGCGGCCTTCATGCCGCGCGGCATGACGTTAGTCCTGGAAGGCGACGCCAACGACCATCTCGGCAAGGGGTTGTCCGGAGGCCGGATCGTGGTCTACCCGCCTGCGGGGTCGCCGTTCGCGCCTGAAGAGAACATCATCATTGGCAACGTCGGACTCTACGGCGCGACGAGCGGTGAGGCCTACATCTGCGGTATGGCGGGAGAGCGCTTCGCCGTGCGCAACAGCGGCGCCGACGCGGTGGTGGAGGCAGTCGGCGATCATGGCTGCGAATACATGACAGGCGGCCGTGTGGTGGTCCTTGGCCCGGCCGGACGCAACTTCGGTGCTGGCATGTCGGGCGGAATCGCCTACGTGCTCGATGAGACCGGCGACTTCGCGCCACACGTCAACGCGCAGATGGTAGGCATCGAGCGCCTGGAGGACCCGGAGGAGATCGTGCGCGTGCGCGGCATGATCGAGCGCCATCGGGAGCTCACACGGAGTGAGCGGGCGCGCTATGTGCTCGAGAGCTGGGAGCGGTTGCTGCCCAAGTTCGTCGCCGTGGTGCCGAAGGACTTCAAGCGTGCCGTTGCCTCGCTGAAACGGGCGCACGCCCAGGGCCTGACAGGCGATGAGGCGATCATGGTGGCCTTCGAAGAGAACGCGCGCGACCTCGCGCGCGTCGGCGGCAATTAAGCGAAAGACCGAGCACCGGATGGGCAAGCCGACTGGTTTCATCGAGTATCTGCGCGAGCTCCCCGTGGACCGCACGCCCGTCGAGCGCGTGCGCGACTGGAGCGAGTTCCACCATCACATGGACGAGAAGCGCCTGCGCAACCAGGCCGCGCGTTGCATGGACTGCGGCGTGCCGTTCTGCCACACAGGCACGCTGATCTCCGGCATGGCCTCCGGCTGCCCGGTGAACAACCTCATCCCGGAGTGGAATGACCTGGTCTACCGCGGACTCTGGCGCGAGGCGCTCGAGCGGCTGCACAAGACCAACAATTTTCCGGAGTTCACCGGCCGCGTCTGTCCGGCGCCGTGCGAAGGCTCGTGCGTGCTCGGCATCAATGCCCCACCGGTCACCATCAAGAGCGTCGAGAACACCATCGTCGACAAGGGCTGGGCGCAAGGCTGGATCGCGCCTGAGCCGCCCGCCGCGCGCACCGGCAAACGAGTGGCAGTGATCGGCTCAGGGCCGGCGGGGCTGGCTGCCGCCGCGCAATTGAATCGTGCCGGGCACACGGTGGCGGTGCTGGAGCGCGATGACCGTCCCGGGGGCCTGCTGATGTACGGCATCCCCAACATGAAGCTCGACAAGAAGGAAGTCGTGTTGCGGCGCATCGAGCTGATGCAGCAGGAAGGCGTGAAGTTCGTATGCAATGCGAACGTGGGCGAGAACGTCGAGCCAATGCTGCTCCTCAAGGACTTCGACGCAATTGTCGTATGCACGGGAGCCACACAGGCGCGAGATCTGACTGTCGAGAACCGTAAGCTCCGCGGCGTCCACTTCGCCATGGAGTACTTGACGGCAAGCACCAAGGCGCTGCTCAACGGCGGTCCGGATCACAGTCCCATCCACGCACGCGACAAGCACGTGGTCGTAGTGGGTGGGGGTGACACCGGCACCGACTGCGTGGCAACCGCCATGCGGCAGAACTGCAAGAGCCTGACGCAGATCGAGATAATGCCGCGTCCGCCAATGGAGCGCGCTGCCGACAACCCGTGGCCGGAATGGCCCAAGGTCTACAAGCTGGACTATGGACAGGAAGAGGCGGCGGTCAGGTTCGGCACCGACCCACGCGCTTATATCACGACGGTGAAGCGCCTGAACGGCGAGGCTGAAGGGGGGGTGCGCTCCCTGAGCACGATCGAGATCGCCTGGCAAAAGGACGCCAGCGGGCGCTTCGCGCCCGTGGACGTGCCAGGCAGCCAGCGCGACATCCCGGCGGACCTCGTGCTGCTGGCAATGGGCTTCACCGGGCCGGAGCAGTCGCTGCTCAGCGACCTGGGCGTGCGTACCGACTCGCGCTCGAACATCGACGCCGAACACGGCCTGTTCGCGACCAACGTGAAAGGTGTCTTCGCCGCGGGCGACTGCCGCCGCGGCCAGAGCCTGGTCGTGTGGGCCATCAACGAGGGACGGGGCGCCGCGCGGGAATGCGATCGGTACCTGATGGGCGCGACTGACTTACCGTAGCTCATTGAACGCCGTACCTTCGCAGGAGGAGTTGCCGCTCGGGCCGGCGCGTGAGCGCGAGCCGGCGGAACGTGAGCGTGGGCGCGAGCCGGCGGCGCGGCTGCGCGAGATTCCCTATAACTACACGTCCTTTTCCGACCGGGAAATCGTGATCCGCCTGCTCGGCGCACGCCATTGGGCGGTGATCGAGCAGTTGCGCCATGAGCGGCGTACCGGACGCTCGGCGCGAATGCTGTATGAGGTGCTGGGCGACATCTGGGTGGTGCGCCGCAATCCCTATCTTCAGGACGATCTGCTCGAGAACAAGCGCCGGCGGCGCCTCCTGCTGCAGGCGCTGCACCACCGGCTGAGCGAAATCGACCGCCGGCGCGATGCCGGTGACACGGACCGTTTCGACCAGGTCGGGGAGCTGTTGCTGGCGGCACGCGCCGCGGTACTCAGCTTCGAGAATGATTTCGAGACATGGGTGGCCCTGCGTCGCAGGGTGGCGCGCGTGCTCGGGCGCCGCACCCGCAGTGACAACATACGTTTTGATGCCTACGCGCGCGTATCGCACGTTACCGATGCGACCGATTGGCGCGTGGAGTATCCCTTCGTGGTGCTGACGCCCGACACGGAGGCGGAGATCCCCGGCCTCGTGCGTGGATGCATCGAGCTCGGACTCACCATCATCCCGCGCGGCGGCGGCACCGGATATACGGGTGGCGCCATTCCGCTGACACCTCTCTCGGCCGTGATCAACACGGAGAAACTCGAACGCCTCGGAGCCATCGATGGCATCCAGCTGCCCGGGCTCGCCGAGCCCGTACCGACGATCTTTTCCGAAGCGGGAGTCGTCACCCGGCGCGTTGCCACCGCCGCGGAATCCGGCGGGCTGGTGTTTGCGGTCGATCCCACATCCGCCGATGCATCCTGTATCGGCGGCAATATCGCGATGAACGCCGGCGGCAAGAAAGCGGTGCTCTGGGGCACTGCCGTCGACAATCTGGCGTGGTGGCGCATGGTCGATTGCGATGGCAACTGGCTGGAAGTCAGCCGGATCGGCCACAACCGCGGCAAGATCCATGACGTCAAGAGCGCCGAGTTCGAGTTGGTCTGGAAGGACGGCGGGCAGCCGCCTGAAGCGGCCCCGGCGTTGCGCACGCAGACGCTGCGCATTCCGGGCCACAAGTTCCGCAAGGCCGGCCTGGGGAAGGATGTCACCGACAAGTTCCTCGGCGGCCTGCCGGGCGTGCAGAAAGAAGGCTGCGACGGCATCATCACGTCCGCGCGCTGGGTGCTGCATCGCAGCCCCGCGCATACGCGCACGGTGTGCCTGGAGTTCTTCGGCCAGGCGCGTGACGCCGTGCCGGCAATCGTCGAAATCAAGGATTACCTCGACAGCCTGGCGGGCGCCGGTACCGTCCGCCTAGCGGGCCTCGAGCACATGGACGAGCGCTACCTGCGGGCAGCGGGTTACACCACCAAGTCCAAGCGCGGCTCGCTGCCCAAGATGGCCCTCTTCGGCGACATAGTCGGCGACGACGAGGCTGCCGTCGCAGCGGCGACATCGGCCGTCGTGCGCATCGCCAATGCGCGCAGCGGTGAGGGCTTCATCGCGGTGAGCGCGGAAGCGCGCCGCAAGTTCTGGCTGGACCGCGCCCGCACCGCCGCCATCGCCCGCCATACCAACGCCTTCAAGATCAACGAGGATGTGGTTTTGCCGCTGGCGCGCATGGGCGAGTACACGGACGAGATCGAGCGTATCAATATCGAGCTGTCTACGACCAACAAGCTGGCTCTCGCCGCGGAGCTGGAGCGTCTGTTCGCCGCGCCGCTGCCGCTCGCACGCGCCGAGGACGTGGATCTCGGCAATCTGGCCGATCAGGAGATCATCGGTGAGCGGGCGGCCCAGGCGCGCCAGCTGCTGACCGACGTGCGCCGACGCTGGGAGTGGATTGCGATCCATCTGGACAGCGGACTCGAGGCGGCGCTGCCACAGCTTCAGGGGCTGGGCTATGAACCACTCATGGCGCAGCTGCGCGCGCGGCTGGCCAGCGCGCCGCAACTGCGGGTGTTCGATGTCGTGCAGGATCGCACGATCCGCACCTCGTGGAAGCGCGAGCTGCGCGCGCCTTTGCAGCAGATCTTCGGCGGGCGTGTGTTCGCCCCGATCCTGACGTCATGCGAGGATGCTCATCGACGTGTGTTGCGAGGACGTGTTTTCGTGGCACTGCACATGCACGCCGGCGATGGCAATGTGCATACCAACATTCCCGTCAACTCCGACGATTACGCGATGCTGCGATCCGCGACCGCCACGGTCGCGCGCATCATGGGTATCGCGCGCCGGCTGGACGGAGTCATCTCCGGGGAGCACGGCATCGGGATCACCAAGCTGGAGTTCCTCGACGAGAGCGAAGTCGTCGACTTCCGTGAGTATAAGCGGGCCGTCGACAGCCAGGGCCGGTTCAACCTGGGTAAGCTGCTGCCGGGCGGCGGGCTCGCGAATGCTTACACGCCGAGCTTCAATCTGCTCGGGCACGAGTCGCTCATCATGCAGCAGTCGGATCTCGGGACGATCTCCGACTCCATCAAGGATTGCCTGCGCTGCGGCAAGTGCAAGCCGGTGTGCGCCACTCACGTGCCGCGGGCCAACCTGCTCTACAGCCCGCGCAACAAGATCCTGGCGACCTCGCTTCTCATCGAGGCGTTCCTCTATGAGGAGCAGACGCGTCGCGGCGTGAGCATCCGGCACTGGGACGAGTTCGCCGATGTCGGCGAGCACTGCACGCTCTGCCACAAGTGCGCCAGCCCCTGCCCGGTCGACATCGACTTCGGCGAGGTATCGATGGCCATGCGCAACCTGCTGCGGCGCATGGGCAAGAAGCGCTTCAATCCGGGCACCGCCGCGTCCATGTTTTTCCTCAACGCGACCAACCCCGAGACCATCCGCCTGACGCGCAAGCTGATGATAGAGTGGGGCTACAAGGCGCAGCGGGCCGCGCATGGCTTGCTGAAGACCCTGGCGCGGGCGCAGACGCTGCGACCGCCGGCGACCACGGGCAAGCCCGCGATGCGCGAGCAGGTGGTGCACTTCGTCAACAAGCGCATGCCCGGCGGTCTGCCGAAGAAGACGGCACGCGCGCTGCTCGATATCGAAAACCCGGACTTCGTGCCGATCATCCGTGACCCGGCCGCCACCGGCAGCGACACCGAGGCGGTGTTCTACTTCCCGGGCTGCGGCTCGGAGCGGCTCTTCTCCCAGGTGGGAATCGCCACGCAGGCGATGCTCTGGCACGTCGGCGTGCAGACGGTTCTGCCACCGGGTTATCTCTGCTGCGGCTATCCGCAACGCGGCGCCGGGCAGTCCGACCGCGCGGACAGGATCACGACGGACAACCGCGTGCTCTTCCACAGGGTAGCGAATACCCTCAACTACCTGGACATCCGCACTGTGGTGGTGAGCTGCGGCACCTGCTACGACCAGCTGCAGGGGTACAAGTTCGAGGAGATCTTCCCCGGGTCCCGCATCATCGACATCCACGAGTACCTGATGGAAAAAGGGGTGCGGCTCGAGGGGGTCACCGGCTCGCGGTACATGTACCACGACCCGTGCCACTCGCCCATGAAGAGCTACGATCCGCTGAAGGTCGTCAACTCGCTGCTCAACGACGCACGCAACGGCCGCATCGAGAAGAACGACCGCTGTTGCGGCGAATCGGGCACCCTGGCGATAACCCGGCCCGACGTCTCGACGCAGGTGCGGTTTCGCAAGGAGGAGGAAGTCCGCGCGGGCGCGGAGAAGCTGCGCGCGGCGGGCGCGGCACAGGTCAAGATTCTGACGTCCTGCCCCTCCTGCCTCCAGGGCCTCAAGCGCTATAACGACGACGCCGATGTCGACGCCGACTACATCGTCGTTGAGATTGCCCGGCACATACTCGGCGAGAACTGGATGGCCGACTACGTCGCTCGGGCGAACAGCGGCGGCATCGAACGGGTGCTCGTCTAGCCGGACCGGCCGCGGTCGCTACGGCAACCTGGCCGTGACGTTCTTTACGGCGCATCTCAGGTAGCGACGCGAGGCGCCGCGACTATTCCGGGCTCCGACACCGAGTGGACATCGAATCCCGCGTCCTTCCAGGCGTAGATCCCACCCGTGAGTGGCCGGACACGAATGCATCCCATGCGGATGAGCCGTTGCGCGATCCGGGCGGCAGACGCCTCATTGGGGCACGCGCAGTAGACGATTACCTCGGCATCGAAAGGCACCGTTTCACTGTCAGAATCGAGTCGCAACGTCTCCACCGGGATGGCGCCGGGGATTCTGCCTTCGCGCTGCCGGCTGGTGGGTGCGAGCGCATCGATGATGACGGGGGCGGAGCCACGGTCGACCAGCTGCTTGAGCTCCAACACGGAGATGCGCGACAGACGCAGCTCGCGGATGAGCGCGTGTCTCTGCCAGAGCTTCACCGCAATGAAGGCGGCGAGCGCGGCGGCCAGCAGCACGACCCCCCAGTAGCCGAGCTCCGCCAACACCTGCAGGATGTCACCGACGGCATTGTGGAACAGGACACCTATGCAGACCGCCGTGGTCGCCCAGAGAAGATTGCCGAGCAGATCGTATAGAAGAAAGCCCTCGAGACTTGCGCGGGCGACACCCGCCATGGCGGTCGAGACCAGGCCGAGTCCGGGGATGAACTTGGCGACGACCAGAACGCGCGTGCCGAACCGCCCGAACCAACGCTCCGTGTCCGACACACAGGAATCCGGCGAGAGCGAGAGCGCGCACAGCGCCTTGAGCGCCCGCCCGCCCAGGCGAAACCCGGCCGTGTACCAGGCGAGATCGGCAATGAGGGCCGCGGCGGCTGCAATGCCGATCACCGCGGCAGCCGGCAGATGCCCATGCACCGAGACCGCACCGGCGACGATGAGCACGGGAGTGATGGGATAGGGCACGCCCGCCTGCTGCAACAACACCAGCAGAAAGAGAACCGGCGGCCCGAGGTTTGCGACCCAATGCTGCATTTGACCCGGACGCTCCGTCTGTCGACCTGTGAGGGCCCGGTGCTCCTACGTCAATTCATGTGAGTAGACGATGAAACCTTGGTGCTGTGCGACCTTGTCGTAAAGCGCGCGGCCAGGCTGGTTGCTCACTTGCGTCTGCCAGTACACGCGAGTGCAGCCGGCGGCTCGGGCCGCGTCGTAAACACCCTGGATCAGCTCCCTGCCAATGCCGACGCCGCGGAGGTGCGCCACCGTGAAAAGGTCCTGGAGATAGCAGACATCGCGCAGCCGGGTGGTGCTGCGATGATAGAGATAATGCGCGAGGCCGACTACCCTGCCCTCGCGCTGCGCAACGAGCGCGTACACAGGCTCCGCGGCTTCGAAGAAACGTTCCCACGTGGCCTGCGTGATCGGGTCCGGTAGCGCGGTCGCACCGCTGCGACCGTAGAAGGCGTTGTAACCGTCCCAGAGAGGACGCCATCCTTCATAGTCGGCGCGGCGGATCGCTCTGATCGTGAGTTGGCCGCCCGTCATGACTTGAGCAGCTTGAAAGCGTGCGTCCATTGGTTGTGCCGGAACCCTGGTATGCACCAAAGCATGCAGAGAGGCTCTATGGCGCGGGCGGCCTCGACCCCGCCCATGTCCTCGGAGTCCCAGCCGAGCTGATCGAGCAGAAGCGTGACGACCGCCTTGGCAGGTTGGTCGTCGCCGCAGATGAACATCGTCGGCCTGCCCGCCGCATACACCGGATCGACCATGCGGGGCGCGCCCACCGAATTGAATGCCTTGACGAAGTGGATCTGCGGAAACTCCTTCTGCAGGCGCTCCATGAGCGAGTCATCGAGAGTCGTGAAAAATTGCAACAGGCCGTTTACCGGAGGCGCATCCGCGATCGGATTGGTGGTGTCGATCAGCGGTTTCCCTGCCAGGTTGGCTGCTCCAGCGGCGCGCAGCATCGCGGCGGCTGCCGCGCCCTTGGCGGCCAGCACGGCGACCTCGGCAAACTTCGCGCTCTCTTCGGGGGTGCCGATGCGAGCGCCGCCATTCTGCCGTAACCAGTCGCGTAGCTTTTCGGGCTGGCGCGAGGCGACCATCACCTCGTGCCCGTGGGCGAGGAACCCGGCGCCTAGCGTCGTGCCCACCGCCCCTGAACCGAGTACGCCGATTCTCATGATCGGTCCTCCGATTGCAACTCCAAGCTCGCACCGGACTATATCAGGCGTTCCGCGCCCGCGAAAATCGCCCGAAAGAGGCAGCGTTTTCCCGCCTACCCGAGCCCAACTCCACGCTGGGCGGCAGCGTCTGGCAAGATGGGCAGCATGACTTCGCTTGCCGAGCTCGTCAGCACCTCCGCGCGCGTGAGCGGGACGTCTTCCCGCCTGGCCAAGGTCAGGGAAATCGCCGGCCTGCTCGCCAGATTGTCGCACGCGGAGATCGGCATCGGCGTCAGCTATCTCGCAGGCGAATTGCCACAGGGCCGGATCGGCATCGGATACGCGACGCTGCAGTCGGCCGCTGCCGCGGCAGGCGAGCCGCGCGAGCAGTCCAGCCTGACCGTCGAGCAAACGGACCGGTACGTGGCGGAGCTGGCGGCCATCCACGGCAGCGGGTCCGCGGCAAGACGCAGCGTGGCACTGGGCGATCTGCTTGCGAGCGCGACGGCCGAGGAGCGTGCGTTCCTCCTGCAACTGTTGGTGGGAGAGCTGCGTCAAGGAGCGCTAGCCGGAGTGATGATCGAAGCAATCGCCGCTGCGGCGAGTGTGCCGGTCACGGATGTGCGGCGGGCAGCCATGTACGCGGGGAGTCTCAGTGGAGTTGCCGTGGCAGCCATGACGGAAGGCACCGCGGCGCTCGGCGGATTTCAGCTGCAGCTCTTCTCGCCGGTGGCGCCGATGCTGGCACAGACGGCAGCAGACACCCAGGAAGCGCTGAAGGAATTGGGGGGCGGCGAGATTGTCGTGGAGTGGAAGCTGGACGGCGCCCGAGTGCAGGCGCACAAGGATGGCGAGCGGGTACGCCTCTACACGCGGACTCTGAATGAGGTCACCGATGCGCTCCCGGAAATCGTCGCGGCGGTGCGTGCGCTCCCCGCGCAGGCGTTGGTGTTGGATGGAGAGGCCATCGCCTACGACGCCTCGGAACGGCCGCACCCCTTCCAGATCACGATGCGACGTTTCGGTCGCCGGCTCGAAGTCGAGAAGCTGCTGACGGAGCTGCCCGTCCGCGCCTGCTTCTTCGACTGCCTGCGGGTCGATGATCGGAGCCTGGTGGACCGTCCGCTGCGCGAGCGCTCCCAAGCGCTCGCCGCGGCACTCCCGGAGGCGCTACGCATACCACGGCTGGTCACGTCTTCCGCGCAAGAGGCACGTGCCTTCTATGAGGCTGCGCTGGCGGCCGGCCACGAGGGCGTGATGGCGAAATCGCTCGACTCGCCCTATGAAGCCGGCAACAGGGGCGCGAGCTGGCTGAAGATCAAGCGCGCGCACACCCTCGACCTGGTGGTACTCGCCGCCGAGTGGGGCCACGGACGCCGCACCGGCAAGCTATCCAACCTGCACCTCGGCGCGCTCGATCGTGCGACGGGTGGTTATGTGATGCTGGGAAAGACTTTCAAGGGGCTGACGGACGCGATCCTCGAATGGCAGACGCGCGAACTGCTCGCGCGTGAGACCCATCACGACCGGTGGACGGTGTACGTGCGGCCGGAGCTGGTCGTAGAGATCGCGTTCAGCGATCTGCAGGCGAGCAGCCGTTATCCCGGCGGCTTGGCACTGCGGCTTGCGCGTGTGAAACGTTATCGAGACGACAAGCGCGCGGGGGACGCCGATGACATGGAGGCGGTGCGGAAGATCTTCGAGGGAAACAGCTTGCCGCTGAGCAGGAGCAGCATCAGCGTCCAGTAGCCGAGCCCGACGGCGAGCCGGAACGGGATCGAGAAACGCGGATTCGGTGAGATGAACCCCTCGATCAGCCCGGAGCCGAAAAGGAGCAGCGCGCAGGCGATGAGCAGCGGCCCGAGCTCGGCGGCACGGCGGCGCAGCGATTCGGCGCGGCTGGCGAGCCGCGGCCGGATGAGAGACTCACCCAGCGCCGTCCCCGCCGCGCCGGCCAGGCAGATGACGGACAGCTCGACCGGACCGTGGGCGAGAATGAACCTGATGAGGCCGTGCGCGACACCGAACTGGTGGGTGAATGCCAACAGACCCCCCAGCATCAGCCCATTGAAGGAAATCATGTAGAAGGTGCCGAGGCCGAAGAGAATTCCGGAGCAGAAGGCGCCGAGCGCCACCACGACGTTGTTGGAGAAGATGCGAGCCGACAGGAGCCCGGGCGGCGCGACGCTGAACAGCTGGTCGGTCCAGAGATGACCGTGCTCGACGCCGTCGATCATGCGGTCGCTCGCGATGATGCTGATGAGCGCCGGATAGGTCGTGATCAGCCACCAGCCCGCGAGCGTGCTTGCAACGAGCAAGGCTGCGATCCAGAGCGTGGTGGCACGGATGGAAGCGGCGGCCGCGGGAATATCGTCACGAAAGAGCTGCAACAAGCGCGTGCGGCCGAACTTCGGCGGTCGACCTATGGCCACGTGCAGCGCCGCGCAGGCGCTCTCCAACGCAGTCGTCAGGAAACTACCCGGCAGCACCTGGCGCGCGCTCGCGAGGTTGCGGGCAAGCGCGCGATAGATCTGCATCGTGCGTAGCGCTTCCTCCGGCGTTGCCCGGGACCTGTGCGCGGCGGATGCAGCTTCGGCCGCCAGCGCCTGCCAGCCGGCGGCTCGCGCCCTGATCCAGGCTCCTGTGTTGCTGTCAGCGGCGACCGGAGCCAACATGACTCTCCAGCAGCGTACGCAGGGCGGCCTCATCCAGCGCGGCGAGCCCGGCCGCGTCGCGCTGCGGCTCGATCCTGGCGAGAAGGGTCCGCGCGAGCGTCAGCCGCTGCGGCTTCTGCAGCGCCTTCCAGCGATCGAGCAGGTCCTGCACCAGCTTGAGGATCTCCGGCGGCAGGGACGAGCGCTCGAGCAGCGCGCTCAGCCGGCCCAGCGAGCCCGCGGAATCCTCCGCATCCAACACCAGCACCGTGCCGGCGGCCATATCACCGATGCGGACGCTTTGCCGGGTCACCAGGCAGCAAACCAGCCCCAGCAGGTATAAGGAGGGCAGCGAGTCGATCAGACGGAAGAGATTCCGCATCAGCAGCGCGCCCGCGCCTGGCATTTCACCTTCGACCGTCGCGATGCGGACACCGGCAATGCGCTTGCCGGGAGTCCGCCCCCGCATCGCCACCTCGAGCACCGGATGGTAGAGAAAGTAGGTCAGCCCCGCGCCTACCATCAGGGCGATCATGATCGGATTGGAGGTCAGCTTTCCGCCCGCGGATACAGGAAACATCTGACGCAGCATGGCGCCGAGCAACACCCATGCCAGGACCGCGAGGACCCGGATGTGCCAATCGACCACAAAGGCGTAGGAGCGCGTGCCGGGACCGGCCACCGTCAGCGTCATGTCGACGCCGGTCAACCCTCTGACAGTCAGCTCGTCCGCTGCCACTGAATGCGCCGGAATTGATCTACTAGTAGCCGCAAGCTTAGCCGTTATGGTAGGCTCGGACAACAGCGCCCGCGAGCGGTCACAACCGCTGGATACATAATGTTGCGGGCGCTGTGGCCAGGGTGATCATAGGGCAGGGGGTCATCATGTATGTGACACCATCGGCGCCGCAATCCATCGGCGGCGTCATAGACGACGCGATACGCCTGTACCGCTACTCCTTCAGCCGCTGCTGGCTCCTTGCGTTCCTGCCAGCCGCTGCGCTTGGCGCCTGGGGGATCTTAATGGCGCACTACATACCCTGGTACGGGGCCGCGTACTCTCCAGCGGCGCAGATCACAATCGCCAAGCAGCACCCTCTTCCGGGCGTGATGATCTTCTACCTCCTGATCGTCTCGCTCGTCGCCCTCAGTTTCCAGGGAGCGGTGGCCGCGAGACAGGCAGCGGTGGCGCGCCGCGACGACTCGTTCACGTTCGGCCGAGCGTTCGCCGCGGCCTTCCTTCGCCTTCCAGCATTCTTGCTGAGCGCGATCCTGCTGTATCTCGTATTGGTCGGCGCGGCGGCCTGCCTCACGCTCGTCGTGGCGCTGCCGCTTGGTTGGCTGCTCGGCGCCTTGCACGTGATGGTGCGGGCCCTTGCATCAATCGGCCTCGTGCTGCTCATCGTCATCGGGATGCTGGCCGTGATGGGGCGCCTGCAACTGTTCATGGCGGCCATCTATATCGACCGCGCAGGTCCCCTGGCGTCACTGAAGTCGAGCTGGCGGCTCACCAAGGGTCATTGGTGGCGGGCGACGGCCATCATGGCAACCGCGATGATCATGCTGGTCGTGTTGTATTTCGCCATCACCGTGCTCAGCTACCTCGGCGGTTACCTGACACACAATGGCCCGGCCCAGCGTTTCCTGATAGCTCCGCTCCTCGTGGTAGTCACATACACGGTGATCTATCCGCTGGCGGCCGCAATCTGGGTGGCGATGTACAACGACTTCAAGCTGCGCCGCGAAGGGAGTGACCTCGTCGCGCGCGTGGGAGCGTTGAACAGCACCTGAGTCATGGGAGCCCGGATCGTCTTGGCGGCAGCGCTCGCAAGCGCGCTGCTTTGTCCGCTGCGCGCGCATGCGCTCGATGCGAACGCCTCAGTAAGCCAGGCATGTCCGCACATTGATCCGGCGGTCGCCGGCCTGGGAGTGGGCAGCCTGCTGCCCAGGGATTGGGCCAAGAAGGCGAGCGCCGGGGCGTGCGCCGACCTCGGTGCAATTGCGGGGCGATACACCGGCCGGCCGGCCTCGACGATGCCGGTCGTATCCGACCTCCGTGCAATCGCATTGCGACTGCAACAGCCAGCGACTCCGCTCGCGTCGCTCTCTCTCTGGGACCACCTCAAGGCGTGGCTGCGCCGACGGCTCGGTCCATTCGCAGGCTTGCTGAAGTGGTTCCATTCCCTGCCGGGCGGCAATGTCGGGCCCGGCGTACAAGCATTGCTCCTCCTGGGCGCGGGTGCGCTGATCCTGATCGGCGTCGCGGCGATTATCGTCACGGAACTGCGGGCTGCGGGCCTCTTCGGCCCGGGCCGGCGATCGCAGGTTCGACGCGGCGCTGCCCCGGCGCGCTTCATGACGACCGAAGGAAGCGCTGACGGCGGAGGCGATGAGGCACCGACGCTCGATCGGCCCGCATCGGCTCTGCGCATGCTCATCGAAGCCCTCAGGCGCTCCCGACGTATCGAGCGGGACGGCAGCCTGACATGTCGTGAGGTTCTCGCCCATGCCCTGTTCGACACGCAGGGGCAACGCGATGGGTTCGCCCGCATCGCACAGCTGGCGGAGCGGGAGCTGTTCGGTCCCCGCGACTTGCCCGTCCGCGTGCCGGATGAGCTGCGGCCGACTCTTCAGGCGCTCTACACCGAGCTCCTGGCCGCGCCGCCGACACGATCGGTGGCTTCATGAAAGAGCGGCTGCTGGTTCTGAGCCTGGCTGCCGGAGCCCTGGCGCTCTTCTATGTCCTCTTCTTTCCGAAACCGCAGCCGCCGAATCTCGGCCTCGATAACGGCCTGCCCCTGACTACCGACGGCCGGCCGGACGGCTATCAGGCGGTGTGGCAGTGGCTGGGGAAGGAGCACATCCCCAGAGTCAGCCTGCGGTTGCAATACGATCACCTGGCAGCCCTGCTCAAGCGGCCGCAGGGCAACGTGATGCTGATGACCATGCCGCAGCGCGTCGCGGCTCGCGCAGCCGAGCTCGAAGCGCTCGATCGTTGGGTCGCGCGAGGCAACACACTGCTGATCGTGGCGGCGCTCGATGATGCGCCGCCGTGGGCCATCGGACCCTTGGACAGTCTGATGAAGGAGCGGATCCAGCGCCTGACGGGACTTCGTTTCACCGCGCCGACCGGTTCGACCTCCACCCTGCGAGGGCTCAGCGTCGGTAAGCTCGAGATTCGGCCGAACGGAAAATTCCCGTTGCTCGACGGTATCCAGCATCTTGAGACCGCGCAATATCTCTCCCGCTCCTGGCATGCCAAGGCCATCGATGCGCGGCTGGCGCTGGAGCTGGCGTCGCGCAACGACAACGGCGATCAGGTGATCTGGCTGGTGCGCAGCGGCGCCGGACAGGTCATTCTCTGTACCGTGGCGAGTCTCTTCTCCAACGCGGGCGTGCTGCGCGCTGACAACGCGCTGCTGCTCGCCAACGTGATCGCCTGGTCGCGCGCTCCCGCGGCTGCCGTGATATTCGACGATGCGCACCAGGGGCTCACCGCGTTCTACGATGCCAAGGCCTTCTTCGCCGATCCGCGGCTCCACGCCACCCTTGGCTGGATAGTGCTGCTTTGGCTCGCCTTCGTGCTCGGTTCGCAGCCGCTACGAATCCGCCAGCGCGAGTGGCAGCCCCTGGATGAAACCGCCTATGTGGAGGCGGGAGGTCGCTATCTGGCGGCCGTGGTCCGCCCTGCCGATGCGGCGCAGCGTCTGATCGAGGACTTTCTCGAGTCGCTACGCGCCCGACTGAGTCTCGAGTCGGGCGCCGCGGGCGATACGGCGCACGCCGTCTGGCAATGGCTGCGGACGCAGCCGGCCGCCGCGGCTGCGCAGCGGCAAGAGCTGCAAGCCTGCTACGCGCGCGCTTGCGCCGGCGAGCGGGTCAATCTCACCCGACTACAGAATCTTCTGGCACAGCTTCGCAGGAATCTTGCATGACAGCACCGTCTGGAACAGCGCTTCAGGACCTCGAGACCCGGATTCAACAGCGACTGGACGGCACGGTCATCGGCATGCGGGAGCTGATCCGCGCGCTCGTGATCGCCATCGTCGCGCGCGGGCACGTGCTGGTCGAGGGGCCGCCGGGGCTGGGCAAGACTCTCCTCGGCAAATCACTGGCAGCGGCGCTCTCCGGCCGCTTCACGCGTGTGCAGGGTACGGCCGACCTGATGCCGGCCGACATCACCGGCGTGCACGTTTTCGACGAGAGCAGCCGCAAGTTCGTGATGCACCCCGGACCGATCTTCACCGACGTGCTGCTGGTCGATGAGATCAATCGTGCCGGCCCGAAGACTCAATCGGCGCTGCTCGAGGCGATGGCGGAGCGTCAGGTGACGATCGACCGCAAAACCTATCGGCTGCCGCCCGCCTTCCTCGTCATCGCGACGCAGAATCCGCATGAGTTCGAAGGCACCTTTCCGTTGCCGGAGTCGCAGCTCGATCGCTTCATGATGCGCATCGACGTGGGGTTCCCCGGCGCCAAGGACGAGGCGGCGGTTCTCGGGCGTTACGGCACGATCGCCGCCATGGCTGCGGCGGCGGGCGAGCCCAGCGCCGGCGCCATCTCCAGCGAGCAGATCGATGCAGCCCGGGACTGCGCTGACCGGGTACACGTTGCTCCCGACCTGCTGACCTATATCCTCGGCATTGCCAGAGCTTCGCGCGAGCACGCGCAGATCGCGCTCGGCGTTTCCACGCGCGGCGCGCTGGCGTTACTCCTCGCGGCGCGGGTCGCGGCCGGCTTGCGCGGCTCGGAGTTCGTCACACCGGATGATGTCAAGCTGGTCGCACCCTGGGTCATACCCCACCGCCTGACGCTCTCCTCGGAGGCAGCGCTCGAAGGACGTAGTGATCGCGAGCTCACTGAAGCGGTGCTGGAGCGCGTGCCCGTACCGAGGTGAGCCCGTGACGAGCCTGAAGAGCCGTGCGCTCGTGCTGATCCTCCTCGCGGGGCTGCTGGCGATCATGGGCGAATGGAGTGTTGCCTTCTCGCGATGGTGGTGTTTCCCGGCCGGAGCATTACTCCTCGGCCTCGCCTACGAGGCGGCGGTGCTCAGTCGACTACAGCTCACCTTGCGGCTCGCTACCGCGGACCGCTGGCTCCTCGGCCGTCCCCAGGCGCTGCAGCTCGCTTTCCGGCAGCGTGGCAGGGAGGCACTGTGGGTCCAGGCCGCCATCTCCGCACCGGAGCAGATTGCAGCCGCGCCACGGGTGGAGACGCTGAAACT
Organism: Steroidobacteraceae bacterium; assembly: GCA_050738635.1. Taxonomy (GTDB): domain Bacteria; phylum Pseudomonadota; class Gammaproteobacteria; order Steroidobacterales; family Steroidobacteraceae; genus 13-2-20CM-66-19. Next base: position 12,507 of record JBOIAB010000026.1, on the reverse strand, counting down.
GCTCCGCGACCTGGAGACCGCGACGAGCCTCGAAGGGGTAGGCCGCCAGTTGGGACCCGTGACATGGCCGCCGCCCACCATTCGTGTCGGAGGAGCCTTGGATCTCGCCTGGTGGCCGCGGCGCATTCCGGCGGATTGCACGCTGACGGTGGTTCCCGACCTCATCGGTCGTGCCGCTACGGCTCGGGCGAGCCAGCAGGCGGGCGAGCAGCGCGCGCGCGTGACGGGAACCGGAACGGAGATTTTTCAGCTGCGTGAGTATCGGCGCGGCGATCCGCTGCGCCTGATCGACTGGAAGGCGAGCGCCCGCAGAGGACGTCCGATCAGTCGGGATATGACTGAGGACCAACACCTCGAAATCGTGGTCGCCGTCGATGCGGGACGCGCCAGCGGCTTGGCGGCGGGAGAGATGGACCGTCTCAGTCTGTACGTCAACGTGGCTGCCCGACTCGCACAGCGCGCGGTGGAGCTGGGAGATGCGATAGGGCTCTTGGTGTTCGCGGCGCAACCGCTCGCTGCGCTGCCTCCGGCGCGAGGCGATGCCGCGGCCGCACGCCTCCGAAAAATCCTCTGCGCCTGCCGCGTGCACCCGGGAGAGTCCAATCCCGTGCTCGCAGCGGCTCGCATCCGGACTCTCACCCGCCGCCGCAGCCTGGTCGTGATGCTCACGGATCTCGAAGACGCCTCCGCGACCGAGCAGCTGGTGCAGGCGGCAAGATTGTTGAGCCCGAAGCACTTCGCCTTGATCGCGGGCCTCGAGAGCGCGCGCATTGCTGCGCTTGCCGGAGCGAGAGTGCGGGAACCGCTCGGCGCCTACCGCGCTCTGGCTGCGATCGAATACTGCAACACTCTCACGGGCAACGTGCGGGCGCTGCGCGCGCTCGGGGCGGCGGCCATCACCGCGCGATCGGAGCACCTCGACGGCGCCGTATTCGATGCCTACCGGGAGCATCGTCGGCGCCGGAGGGTGTGAGGCCGGATCGGCCGCGATCAGAGATCAATGGTCTCCTCGCGGCGGCGCTCGGAGGCTCTTGCGACGGCCTCGGTACGCGTATTGGCGCCCAACTTGCGGAACACGGATTCAACGTGAAATTTGACGGTATGGAGAGAGATACCGAGGCGGCGGGCAATTGCCTTGTTTGTCAGGCCGTCAGCGATGGCGTCGAGGATCTGTGTTTCGCGCGGCGTCAGTAGTGCCCTCGCTTCGGCCTCCTGCACGGCGCTGAATCCGGGAGCACGCACACCTGGAGATCTGACGATGAGGCCGTGGGCCACGGCCCGCAGAGCGGCATCGATCGCGGCAGGTGCCGAATTTTCGGGCAACAGTCCTTCCGCTTCGGCTTCCGTGCCGCCCAGCACGACTGCGGGATACCGCCCCTCGTCGGGCCGATGTTGCTCGGCGAGCACTGCGTCGGGTTGCGCCTCGCTGCTGACGACCTCATGCCCCAGGGACCGCAGCAACTTGGCCAGGAACGCGATCCGCTCTTCGCCGCTGGCCGCAATCGCGACACGGAGGCTGCGCGTGAGCGACCCGGTCGCGGGCTCGGTCATGTCTCGGGTCGCTCCGTGACAGTGGCCTCGACCGCGATCACGGCCCCGCCGCGGATGAGGCGCAGCGACACTGATTTGCCGACGCTGTCGCTGCCCAGATGCGCGAGGACGCTGCGCAGACGGCGCGCGGAGGTGCCATCGACAGAAAGGATGATATCGCCCGGGACGATGCCGGCCTTGGCCGACGGACCCTCCGCGTTGAGCGACATGACCATCAGACCCGTGGCTTCTCCGGCGGCCTCGCGCAACTCGTCGGGAACCGCCACGGGGCGCAATGCGACCCCGAGCCAGCCGCGTGGCACGCGTCCCGACGCCAGCAGCGCGGGCGCGATGCGTTCCACCGTTGCCCCGGGGATCACGAGGATCTGTCCGCGCGGACCGAAAGTCGTCATGCCGAGCCAGCCGCCGGCCGCATCGAATGCGGGGCCGCCCTCCTCGCTGGCCGCGAGCCGGATGTCGAGCTGAATGCGCGCTTCGATCCGCCCGCCCCGCATGCTGTGCCATTCCGGGCCGACCGCATTCACCATGCCGAGCCTGGCGCTCGGGCGGCCGCCGCCATCGGACCCCGCCGCGATGACCAGGGCGCCAACTGGCGGCATGGACGCTGCCAGCGTCGGCGCATGAGCGGCTTTGTCGAGCCGGATGACGGCGACATTCGTGGCCGGATCACGCCCGGCCAGCTTACCGGAGACGCTGGAGCCGTCCGCAAGCACGGCCTGCAGCACATCGCCCTCGGGGAGGGATTGCTCCGAGGTGACGAGCACATCGCTGCGCCAGAGGATCGCGCCGAGATGCGCTCTCTCCGACAGGCGAAGCGCCGCAACGCTGTCGCGCGCAGCGGCAAAACGCGTCGCCAACTGATCGGACAGTGCCGCGAGAAGGTTGGGTTCCTGAGCCATGGGAATCTCCGCTTTAGAATAGCGGGAAGTCTGGTGCGCGCCACCCCGGGACGATACCGGCCGGACGACCGGGGCCGGCCCGGCCGTTTGACCGGGTGGAAACCGTGGGCGCGGCCCCGATCCTGGCGAGCATGGCGGAAAGCGAAGCCACCGCGGCGGATCTCGACCCCTACTCGCGGCTCGTCGCGCAGAGCGTCGAGCGCATCAGCCCAGCCGTCGCCGGGGTCGAAGTGCGCACGGCGAGCGGGCGAGCACGGGGTACGGGCTCAGGAGTCATCTACACCCCCGACGGCTACCTGCTCACGAACAGTCACGTCGCGGAACGCGCGGACACCGCGGTCGTGTCGCTGCCGGATGGCCGTACCTGCGAGGCGGTGCGTGTAGGGGACGACCCCGCCACCGATCTCGCGGTGTTGCGCGTGAGCGGCAGCGGGTTTCCGCACGCCACTTTTGGGAGCTCGGCGGCCCTGCGCGTAGGGCAGCTGGTCATTGCGGTGGGCAATCCGCTCGGCTATCAAGCCACCGTGACTGCCGGGATCGTCAGCGCGCTCGGACGCACGCTGCGGACGGCATCGGGTCGCCTGATAGAGAGTGTGATCCAGACGGACGCGCCGCTCAATCCGGGGAATTCCGGTGGCCCGCTCGCGGATACGGCGGGTCGGGTGATCGGCATCAACACCGCGGTGGCCGGTGGCGCACAGGGGATTTGTTTCGCGATCGGCATCGACACCGCCATCGAGGTCGCTTATCAACTGATGCGCCACGGCCGCGTGCGGCGCAGCCGCCTGCAGCTCGCCGGCCAGACGATTGCGCTCGACCGTCGCGTGCTGCGCGCTCTCGAGCGGACGGAGCCCGCCGCGGTGATGGTTTCCGAGGTCCTGCCGGGCGGTCCGGCGCGGCGAGCGGGACTCGAACGCGGCGACCTGCTGCTGCAGCTCGATGGCGAGTCGATCACCGGCGTCGATCGCCTGCATCGGCTGCTCACGGCAGAGCGCGCCGGGCGTGAAGTCGAGATCCGGCTGCTGCGCCGCGGCAAGCGGCACTCGGTCACGCTGGTTCCGGAAGCCGACTGAGTAGAGAAAATCACGAGCCGCACCTAGGGAAAATCTTTAGGCGCGCGACGAGTTGTCTCGCGGGGGGTACAGCCGCTGCGCGTGCCGCCTGAATGGATGGAACCAGCGGCGCCATCGCGCAATAATCTCCCGATCCGCTGGCCACACCGATTCGCAATGAAACAACAACACGCGGTGGTGACGCTCGCCACGCTCTGCGTAACCGCTGCACTCTGGCCGGGCGGCGCCCGCGGCCAGGAGGCTCCCACCCTCGGCAATGTCGTGGTCACCGCGACCCGCGTTGCGATGCCGGCGTATGACGTCGCCGCCTCCATCAGCGACGTCCCCGCCGCGGAACTGCAGGACGATGCGCTCGGAATCAATCTTTCCGACGACATCGGCTTCGTCCCCGGCCTGCTCGCATTCGACCGCCACAACTATGCGCAGGACCAGCAGGTTTCCATACGCGGCATCGGCTCCAACTCGACATTCGGCATCCGCGGCGTACGCATCTACCAGGACGGCATCCCGCAGACCGGTCCCGACGGCCAGGGGCAGATTTCGCAGTTCAATCTCGATTCGGCGCAGCGCATCGAGGTGCTGGAAGGCCCATTCTCCGCGCTCTACGGCAACGCATCCGGCGGCGTCATCCAGATATTCACCGCCGACGGCACCGCGCCCGGTGAGATTCGCACCAAGCTGGGCTATGGCAGCTTCGGCCAGGTGCGCGCCGGAGTCGACGCCAGCGACGCCGTGGGACCGCTCGACTACAACGTCGACCTGACCCACTTCTCCTGGAACGGCTTTCGGCCGCATCAGAACGCGCACAACAATTCGTTCAACTCCAAGGTCGATTACACCTTCGGGCCGCGCAACAGGCTGACCCTCGTCGCCAATGTCGTTTCCCGGCCGGGCGCGAACGACCCCCTCGGCCTCAAGGCCGCGCAGTTTGCGGCCAACCCGGATCAGACGGCGCCCGCGGCCCTGCAATTCGACACCCGCAAGGGCCTCGAGCAGCAGGAGGGCGGCCTCATCTACGACCTCGGTCTCCCGGATCATCAGTCGCTGCGACTGATGGCTTACTACGGCCACCGCACGGTGCTGCAGTATCTGTCCATTCCCGTCAGCGCGCAGAAAGCGCCCAAGAGCTCGGGAGGCGTCATATCGCTCGACCGCGGCTTCGGCGGCGGTGACGCCCGTTGGACGTGGCAGGGACCGCTCGCCGGCCGACCGCTCTCCTGGGTGGCCGGCGCGAGTTTCGACACGCAGAACGAGCTGCGTCGCGGCTACAACAATTTCTCCGGCAGCATGCTCGGCACCGAGGGCCTGCTGCGGCGCGACGAGAACGACATTGCCAGGGACATCGATGAGTACACCCAGGCCACCTGGGGCTTCGCGCCGCTCTGGACTCTGACCGCGGGCCTGCGCCATAGCGAGGTTCGCTTCATATCAGACGACAATTACATCACGCCGACGAACGGCGATGACAGCGGCGGGATCACCTACACCGCCACATCGCCCGTCGCCGGCATCCTGTTCGCTGCGCGGCCGTGGCTGCATCTCTATGCGTCCTATGGCAAGGGCTTCCAGACACCGCTCGACTCGGAGCTCGCGTACCAGCCCGATGGCACGGCGGGCCTGAATCTGGCGCTGCGGCCGGCGCGCAGCAACAACGGCGAGGTCGGCGCCAAGTTCGCCGCCGGCGGCGCTTTCTCGGCCGGCATCGCCGCCTTCGACACCCGCACCGATGACGAGATCGTGGTCGCCACCAATTCCGGCGGCCGCTCCACCTACCAGAACGCCGGCCGCACGCGCCGCAGCGGCGCCCAGGGATCGGTCGACTACCGGCTCGCGGAGAAATGGCGGGCGCAGCTAGCCTATACCTATGTCGCGGCGATCTACATCGACGGCTATCACACCTGTGTCGCGGCGCCCTGCATCACGCCGACGCTGCCGATCAGCTCCGGCAACAGGCTGCCGGGTGTCCCGCACAGCAATGCCTACGCTCGGCTGAGCTGGGGCGGCGATGTCGGCTGGAATGCGAATGTCAGCGCCCAGTACATGAGCAACATCGCGGCCAACGATGCGAATACCGCGTTCGCCCGCGCCTATGCCGTATTCAACATGGCCGCCGGCTACGGCGCCGACCTCGGCCCGACCCGACTGAGCGCGTTCCTGCGGATCAACAATGTGCTCGACCGGCGCTACGTCGGCTCGGTCATCGTGGACGACTCGAACGCGAACTACTTCGAGCCGGCACCGGGCTGCAACGTATTCGCGGGTTTCACCGCGACGTTCCGCTAGCGCGGCAGCTTCGAGTCGAAAAGCGCGAGCATCGATTGCCAGTGGCGCTCGGAGGCAGCGGCGTCATAGACGGGGAAGTCGGCAAAGACCCAGCCGTGCTTCGCCGGGTAAGTCTCGATCGCATGATCGACACCGGCGTCCGTGAGCGCAGTCTCGAGGCGCGCTTTCATGTCATCCGGGAAGGACTGATCCTCGATAGCGGCCGCGACATAGACCCGCGCCTTCATCCGGGGCGCGAGCAGATGCGGGCTGTCGGGATCGTCGTTCGCGAGCCGCCCGCCATGATAAGACGCGGCAGCGGCGATTTGCTCCGGGTAGGTCCCGGCCGCGATCAGCGCCAGCCGGCCGCCCATACAGTAGCCCGTCACGCCGATTCCGCCCGGCTTCACGTCGCGCTGCGCGGCCAGCCAGCCGAAAAAAGCAGGCATGTCGGCCATGATGTTGGCTGAGGTCGCGACCGCAAAGAATTTCTCCATCAGGACCTGGCGCTTCGCGGGATCGGAGAACAGGGTCCTGGGATCCATGGGCTCGTAGGGACCGGCGCGATAGAAAAGGTCCGGCAGCAGCACGAAATAGCCGTGGGTCGCCAGCCGCTCGCCGAGTTGCAGCATGGCCGGGCGGATGCCCGGGCCATCCATGAAGACGAGCACCGCCGGCCACGGGCCGGAGCCCGCGGGACGGTAAACGTAGCTCGGGCAGAGGCCGTCGCGTGTCCTGATCTCGATCCTGCTCATGCATCCGTTTTAGCATCCCGCGGCGGCGTGGACAACTGCACGGATTTTTCAGCGCGCTGCGGTTTTCTTCCATACATCGAGTGCCTGCATGGAGGCGAACCAGCGCTGCACATTCTTGAGCTCCGCGATGGGAAGCTTCGCGCGCACGGTGGAGCCGAGCGGCGTGGCGATGGCAATGTCGGCGAGTGACAGCGCATCGCCGCTGATCCAGTCGCGGCCCGAGAGATGCGAGTCGAGAATAACCGCGTACTCCCTCACCAGCGTCTCGCCGCGGTGGACCTCGCCGGGGTCCGCGGCGCCGAGGCCGATCATTCCCTTGATTGCGTGCTCCCAGTTGAGGATGCCGACGGCGGGCGAGAGATGCTGAGCGCACCAGAAGAGCCAGCGGTTGACATCCGCTCGCGCACGCGTCTCGCAGGGATAGAGGGTTTGCCGTGGAGTCTTGTCGGCCAGGTACTGCATGATGGCATGCGACTCCCAGAGGACGAAGCCGTCATCCTCGAGCACCGGGACCTTGTGATTGGGGTTGAGCTTCAGGAATTGCGCCTGGCGCTGCTCGCCTTTGGCGAGATCGACGAACAGCAGCTCGACCGGCGAATTGAGGTAAAGGGCGGTCATCACCGCGCGGCGCGCATTATCCGAGTGAGGATGGTGGTAGAGACGCATGGCAATTCTCCGTGGCAGGGCGAGTGGGGCAAAGCGCGCATGGTGCCCCCCGGTCGTGACAGATTCCGTCAGGAGTCGCCCGCCTCCGGGCGATTCGATGCCCCGAGCTGCTGCCGCCAGAGGCTGGCCAGCTCCCGCCGGGGCTGCGGATATCGTGTCTCGGTGGCCTCGAGGCTCGAGATCCGGTCGGCGCGAAAGTGGCGGAAGTCGCGGCGCAGCTCGCACCATGCGGCGATCAGGCGGGTCCCTTCGAAGAACACCAGCGCGACCGGCCAGATCACGCGCTCCGTCTCCACGCCGGCGATGCTGAGATAACGGATCTTGAGCTTGTGCTCGCGACGAATGGCTTCGCGAACGACGGGCAGGCCGGCTCCCTGTGGCGGCGGGCGGCTCAATCGCGGGGCAAAGAGACCCGTCTCCGCGATGCGGTCACGCAGGTCTCGGGGGGATGCGGTGGCGATCTTCGCCAGCGCCGAGTCAGCCGCCTGCGCGAGCGCCGGATCGCCCTGACCCTGCACCCATCGTGCACCCAACACCAGCGCCTCGAGCTCTTCCTCGCCGAACATCAGGGGCGGCAGGAAAAACCCGGCGCGCAGCAGGTAGCCGACGCCGGCCCCGCCGTCGATCGGCGCGCCGAGTCCCATCAGCGTCTGTACGTCCCGATAGACGGTACGCATGGAGACCGACAGCTCGCCGGCCAACTGCGATGCCGTGACCGGACGGCGGCGCCCGCGCAATGCATCCATGAGCTTGAAGAGACGGGAGGTTCTGCTCATTGCGGCCCAACGTGCGCTCGGAGTGCGCACCCAATTTGCAGCGCAGTTTAGGGCAACGGCTGCGCAGCTTGGGAACGGAGCGGTAGCCCGGGCAGTTATCGTGGGGTGACGGCTCGTCCAGATTCCACCTTTCAGCCACTCTTCGGCGCGCGGGCACTTGCCGAGTGGATCGGCGGGGGTGGTACGCCGGCGCGCGCACCGCTTGGCTACGGGCTGCGGTCGCGGTGGCATGCTTTCTGGTTCGAGCTCAACTGGCGCGCGCAGCTCGAGCGCAAGCCGCCCGGCGGCCTGCCGGGCGATCCGGTGTTCATCCTCGGCCTCTGGCGCTCGGGGACGACCGTGCTGCACGAGCTGGTGCACGCCTGCGGCGGCTGGGCAACGCCGCAAACCTGGCAGTGCTTCAATCCGTCGACCTGCTTCATGACCGGCCCACCGGCACGCGCAGCGACCACGCAGCGTCCAATGGATCGCGGCCTGATCGCCACCGAAGGCCCACAGGAAGATGAGTTCGCCCTGCTCCTGCTCGGTGAGCCCTCCATCTACCGGGGACTGATCGATCCGCGGCGCCTGCTCGAGTGCGGCGGCGCGGCCTGGTCAGGCGATGGCGGCAGTCTCGAGCGCTGGCAGTCGTTCGTGGCAAGCCTCGCCGCCAGCGGCGGCGGTCGGCTGTTGCTGAAATCGCCCGGTCATTCGTTTCGCATCCCGACACTGCGCCGGCTCTTCCCCCGCGCCCGCTTCATCTGGATCGGCCGCCATCCCGGTGAGGTGCTGGCATCGAATATCAGGATGTGGACTGCGATGACGAGGGTGTACGCTCTGTGGGCTTGCCCGGACGATGTCCTGCAGGAATTCCTGCGCGCGGCCATGCGGGCCTGCGCTGGTGTACTCGAACGCTGTGTCGCGGAGATGACGCGTGAGCAGATGCTCTGGGTCGATTTCGAGGCGCTGCAGACCGATCCGGAGCGCGTCCTGAGGCAAATCGTGCAATTCGTAGGCGACAGGCCCGGTCGCGAAGAGCGGTCGCTCACCGCCGACATCGAAGCTGCGCTCTCTTCCGTTCCGATCCACCGCGGGGAGCGCGCGGCGATGCCGGACGATGAGTCCGTGCTGCAGCTCGACCGAGTGATGCGGGCGGCACGGCAAAGGTTCGGCGAAGGAGAAGAAGGATGACGGGTACACCCCTTGCTCAAGGTTGGCGGCTATGAAGCGTACGACCCTCATTGGAATGATTACCGTCGTCGCCCTCCTCACGTGCATGCCCTTGCGGGCCGCGTACGCGTACATCGATCCGAACTCGGCGGGCGCCCTTTACCAGTTCCTCTTCCCGCTGCTCATCGCGATCGGCTCCGCATTCGCATTTTTGCGCCGTACGATCGTACGTGCCTGTACCAAGGTGGCGCATGCAGTGGTAGCGATCGTACGTGGCGGGCGCGGCAAGAAATCACAGGAGTCGCGGCGCTCGAGCGGACATGCCGAATGAACTTCGTGCCTGGCGGGTAGCGGCTCTACCCGCGGCGGCGGTCCTGGGAATCGCGCTGCCGCTGGCGTTCGCCAGCCACTGCAACCAGTTCCTCTACGACTTCCGCGCCCTCGCGTTGCTGCCGCTCTACGCGACGGCGTGGCTCGTGCTGGCCGCGATCGTCGTACCGCTCTGGATCGTTCTGACCGCGGTGCTCGTTGGCCTCGAGGCGGTACGCCGGCCGTCTGGCGCGGTCTGCGCGAAGGCCCTCCGCACCCTTCTTTTCGGGCTGACCGCCGTCATCGTCGTTGGGACCCTGATCGGTTGTCTGCGGGTCTGGCTGGATACGTTCCACCGCACGCTGCCGCTCTCGGCCGATGCCGCCTTGGGTGTCGCCGTGCTGGCCGGTGCGCTGGTCGCACTCACGCACCAAGGGCGCTGCGCCCTGCGGGCGTTGATGCCCGTTGCGGCGGTTTGCACCGCTGTTGGCTTCGTTTCGCTCGCCAGCCTGCCGATATTCGGCTGGCATCGCGGCGCGATCGAAGAACCCGGGGCTGGCGCCAGTGCCGCGCTCGCAGCGCCGTCGCCCGCGGCTCCCGGCGAGGCGCAGGCGCTGGCGACCGCCGCGTCTCTTCCCATGGGCCCGGGCACTGCGCGACCGAACATCGTGCTGCTCACGATCGACGCTCTTTCGGCCCCGCACATGTCGCTCTACGGGTACTCGCGGCCGACGACTCCGCAGCTCGCGCAGTTTGCCCAGGGCGCCGTGACCTTCGATCGCGCCTACGCGAACGGCAACTTCACGACTCCCGGCATCGCGACGATCCTGACCGGCACGCTGCCCTGGACGAATCGCGCGCTGCAACTGCCTGTGTGGCCGCTCACCTACACCCGGCGCACATCGCTGCCGGCCGTACTGGAGCGCGCCGGCTATCGTACGGGTTACGTCTCCACCAACGCGATCGCCGGCGCAGCCAAGCAGGGCGTCGGCCAATACTTCCAGTTCGCGAGCACCGATCGCATTCGCCATGTGACCCTTTGCGCCGACGAGCTGTCGCGCTACCTGAAATATGTGTGCGCGGCCTCCGAGTTGTCGCCTCTGCAGGAGATGGATGATCTGGCGGCGCGTCTCCATGGGCCACCACACAACCTGGAGCACGATCCGCGTCTGGCGATCGACCCGGCCCTGCAATGGCTGCAGAGCGTCGATCACAGCAAGCCCGTCTTTCTCTGGGTGCACCTCTTTCCGCCCCACTCGCCCTATGCCGTCCCGCCCCCGTGGCTCGGCCGCTTCGATGCATCGCAGCGCTACCGCACGGTAGCGAGCACCGAGCCTTACTGGGGCTGGATCCAATCGCGGCTCAGCGAGTCGCACGTGCAGGCCCTCGAGGCCCGGTACGACGAGGCCGTGGCCTACGCCGACGCCTATACGGGCCCGTTCCTGCAACAGGCGCTCGAGATCCTCGGTCCCAACACCGTCATCGTCGTCACCGCCGATCACGGCGAGAGTTTCGCGCACGGCTACGGGGCACACACCGGTCCGGGTCTCTACAATGAGATCGTCCATGTGCCGCTCATCATCAGGCTGCCGGGTGAGAGCAGCGGGCGGCGGTGCGCTGAGCCCGCACAGCAGGCGGACATCGCGCCGACGCTGGCGGCGCTCGCCGGCATCGCCCCGCCCGCGGATTGGGAAGGCCGGTCGTTGGTCGATGCCTGTGCCGACGCACCGTCGGCGAATCAGACTCCCGAGCGCGCGATCTTCAGCATGAACTTCGAGCAGAATCCGCGCTTCGCCGCCCTGAGGACGGGCTCGGTCGCCGTCGTCGAGGGCCGCTGGAAGCTCATCCATTACATGGGCAGGCTGCATTATCCTTTCATGCCGCCGCTGCATGATGAGCTTTACGACGTCGTTTCGGACCCCGATGAGCGCCACGATCTCGCGTCGCAGCAGCCGGCGGTGGTACAACGGCTTCTCGGTCTGATCGACGCGGCTCTGGCCCAGCACGGCGGACGGGTGATACCCGGTAGCCACGTCCCGCCGATGCCGGGGCCGCCGCAGCAGAGCGCGGCCGTCCCGGAGCCAGGCGGACTGGGCGGTGAGGTGGCGGCGGCGCCCCGTAGCAACCGGTGGGGGGTTTTACGACGGATGTAGCGGAGCCATCGCATGCGACTGCTTTACATCGACATCGATACCCTGCGAGCCGATCACCTCGGCTGCTATGGTTATCACCGCGCTACCAGCCCCCACATCGATCAGGTCGCCGCGGCCGGCATCGTGTTCGAGAACGTGTATGCCTCGGATGTGCCCTGCCTTCCGAGCCGCACAGCCCTGTTGACCGGCCGCTTCGGGATCCACAACGGCGTCGTCAATCACGGCGGCACCGACGCCGACCCGGCAATCGATGGGCCGCAGCGGGGGTTCTTCTCCCGCCTGCACCTCGACTCCTTCCCCAAGCGCCTGCGCGAGAAAGGCCTGCGCACAGCGACCGTGAGCTCCTTCGCGCAGCGCCATTCAGCCTTTCACTGGCACGCGGGCTTTGACGAAACCTACAACGTGGGCAAGTGGGGAATGGAAACCGCGGAAGACGTATACGGCGTCGCCTCCGACTGGCTGCGGCGGCGCGGCCGGGAAAACGACTGGTTCCTGCACGTGCATCTATGGGACCCGCACACCCCTTATCGTGCAGCCGCATCGTATGGTCAGCCTTTCCGGGATTCACCCCTTCCCGGCTGGCTGACTGAGGAGGTGCGCGCCCGCCACTGGCGGGGATGCGGACCGCACAGCGCGCAGGAAGGTCGTGGCTTCCACCCGAACGAGTATGACCGGGCACACTACCCGCGCCAGCCGCAGGAGATCCCTGACATGGCGGCGGTGCGCGCGATGTTCGATGGCTATGACGTCGGTGTGTTGGCTGCGGACCGTTGCGTCGGCAGGCTGTTGGAGCTTCTCGGCGAGCTCGGAGTCGAGAGCGACACGGCGATCATGGTATCCGCCGATCACGGCGAGACGCTCGGCGAGCTCAACATCTACTGCGATCATCAGACCGCGGACGAGCACACGACGCA
>JBOIAB010000025.1:0-4935 GCA_050738635.1 Steroidobacteraceae bacterium | reverse complement strand
GTCCTCGGCGTACCGCCGCAGGTACACGAGCACCTTGCGATTGCCGGTACGGATGAAGCGCAGGCTGCCGCGGCCGAAGGCCTGCGAGGTCTTGCGCACCGCCAGCATGCGCCGCATCCAATTGAGGAGCGAGGAGCGGTCGCGCGTCTGCGCCTCGACATTGACGGCCTCGTAGCCGTAGATCGGATCCATGATGGGCGGCAGATAAAGCTGCTGCGGATCTGCTCGTGAGAAGCCGGCATTGCGGTCCGGGCTCCACTGCATCGGGGTGCGCACGCCGTTGCGGTCGCCGAGATAGAAGTTGTCGCCCATTCCGATCTCATCGCCGTAGTAGATGATCGGCGAGCCCGGCATGGAGAGCAGCAGGCTGTTCATGAGCTTGATGCGCTCGGGATCGTTCTCCATGAGCGGCGCCAGGCGGCGGCGGATGCCGAGATTGAGCCGCGCGCGGGTATCGGCCGCGTACGCCTGGTACATGTAGTCGCGCTCGCGGCTGGTCACCATCTCGAGCGTCAGCTCGTCGTGGTTGCGCAGGAAGACCGCCCATTGACAGGCGTCGGGAATGTCGGGCGTCTGATCCATGATCTCCACGATCGGATGCCGATCCTCCTGCGCGATGGCCATGTACATGCGCGGCATCAGCGGGAAGTGATAGGCCATGTGGCACTCGTCACCGTCGCCGAAGTAATCGCGCACGTCCTCCGGCCACTGGTTGGCCTCGGCGAGCAGCATTCCCTCGGGGTGGCGGGCGGAGATCACCCTGCGGATGCGCTTGATGATCTCGTGCGTCTCGCGCAGGTTCTCGTTGTTGGTGCCCTCCCGCTCGACGAGATAAGGGATGGCATCCAGACGGAAGCCATCGACGCCGTGCGCCAGCCAGAACTCCATGATGCGGGTCACCGCGCGCACCACGTGCGGGTTGTCGAAGTTCAGATCGGGCTGGTGGCCGAAGAACCGGTGCCAGTAGTATGCCTTGGCGAGCGGATCCCAGCTCCAGTTGGAGCTTTCAGTGTCGCGGAAGATGATGCGCGTGCCGGCGTAGCGGTCCGGAGTGTCGCTCCAGACGTAGAAATCGCGCTTGGCGGAATCGGCCGGCGCGCGCCGCGCCGCCTGAAACCAGGGATGCGCGTCCGAGGTGTGGTTGATCACCAGCTCGGTGATGACGCGCAGCCCGCGGCGGTGCGCTTCGCGCACGAAGGTGCGGAACTCCCGCCGCGTGCCGTAGTGCGGATGGATGTTGTGATAGTCAGCGATGTCGTAGCCGTCGTCGCGTCCGGGGGAAGGATAGAAGGGGAGCAGCCAGATGGTGTTGACACCGAGCTCCTGGATGTAGTCGAGCTTGCGGGTGAGGCCGCCAAAGTCGCCGATGCCGTCATCGTTGCTGTCGAAGAATGCGCGGACGTGCACCTCGTAGATGACCGCGTCCTTGTACCAGAGGGGATCGCCGGTGAAGGGGCGCGGCTCGACCTGTGCGTTCATTTACCCGCCGGAAGTCAGAGAAAGTAGTCGAAATCGCGCTCGGTGCGCACCTTGCGGCGGATCCTGAAGAGATGCGCCGCGGTACCCCACGGATCGAGAGCAACATAGTTACGGGCGCCGCGCCAGAGGAAGCGCGCGCCGGAGAGGAGGTCATCCATCTGATAGGGCGCATCCGCGGGCAACCCCAGAGCGGCGAGGTCGAGGTCCACCCAGCCGGTTTGCGCGTGGTGCGGATCGACGTTCACCACCGCAAGGATGGAATCCTCGCCGGTGCTCTTGCTGTAGGCGATCAGCGCCTCGTTGTCGAGCGGGTGGAACACGAGTGTCGCATCGCTTTGCAGCGCCGGATTTTCGCGGCGGATGCGGTTGACCCGCGTGATGAGGTCCCTGAGGCTCGTGGGCTCGTCACGGTTCCAGGCGCGCACCTGATACTTCTCGGAGTCAAGGTACTCCTCCGAGCCGCTTTCCCGCGGGCGATTGTCAATGAGCTCGAACGCGGGCCCGTAGATGCCATAGCTCGCGCCGAGGGTGGCGGCGAGGATGAGTCGCGTCACGAACGCCGGGCGGCCACCGAACTGCAGGTATTCGGTGAGGATGTCCGGGGTGTTGGGCCAGAGGCTCGGGCGGAAGAACTCACACACCGGCCGGGAGCCGAGCTCGGTGAAATAGTTGATGATCTCGCGCTTGCTGTTGCGCCACGGGAAATAGTTGTAGGACTGGCTGAAGCCGGCCTTGGCGAGCCGGTACATCACCTTCGGGCGGGTGAACGCTTCGGCGAGGAAGATGACCTCCGGATGCGCGCGGCGGATCTCGCCGATCACCCATTCCCAGAAGGGGAATGGCTTGGTGTGCGGATTGTCGACGCGGAAGATGCGCACGCCCTGCGCGATCCAGAAATCGAACACGCTCTTCAGCTCGGCCCAGAGCCCCTGCCAGTCGTCGCACTCGAACCAGAAGGGATAGATGTCCTGGTATTTCTTCGGCGGATTCTCTGCGTATTGCACCGAACCGTCGGGGCGCTTGAGGAACCACTGCGGATGCTCTCGCACGTACGGATGATCGGGCGCGCACTGGAAGGCGATGTCGAGCGCGATCTCGATGCCGAGCGCGCCGGCGCTCGCCAGCAGGCGCTGGAAGTCCGCGAGCGTGCCGAGGCGCGGGTGTACGCTCTTGTGCCCGCCTTCGCGGCTGCCGATTCCCCACGGGCTTCCAGGATCATCGGGCCCGGCGCCGGTGCGGTTGTTGGGGCCTTTGCGCTCGACCGCGCCGATCGGGTGCACGGGCGGCAGATAAAGGACATCGAAGCCCATCGCGGCCACATAGGGCAGCAGCGCCTCGACATCCGCCAGGGTGCCGTGCTCGCCGGGCCGGGAAGCCGCGGAGCGCGGAAACATCTCATACCAGGTCGAGAAGCGCGCACGCTCCCGGTCGACGTCGATGGCGAGCGGTGGCTCGTGACGCACCATGAGCTGCGGCTCGGGGCTGCGTCGCGCCAGCTCGCGCAGCGCCTCGCTCTGCGCGAGCAGGGCCCGCTCCCCGCGGTCGCGCACCGGATCGGCCAGAGCATTGGCCCACTCCCTGATGCGGCGCGCGTCGGACTTGGACAGGCGGCCGGCGTGCGCCAGAGCCAGCGCCGCGCCCTGTTGCAGGTCGATCTCGATGTCCTGCGCTGCCTGATGTTTCTTCGCCAGTCCCCGCCGCCAGCTCTCCAGGTGATCGACCCATGCCTCGACGGTGAAGAGATATCGGCCGAGGGTCTGCACGGTGAAGCGTCCCTGCCAGCGATCGTTGCCGATGAAGGTCATCGGCATTCCGCGCCACTGCGATTCGCTTTCGTGCCGGTACAACACCGAGGCGGCAACGGCGTCGTGGCCGTCAGCGAACACGTCCGCCTCCACGACCACCGTGTCGCCTAACACACGCCGGGCGGGGAAGCGGCCGCAGTCCACCTGCGGAGACAAACCTTCGATGACGACACGAGCCTTGGTCATCAGTCCTCCGGGGCCCGCGATGTCAGTCGGGTGTGAGGACGAGGGCGGTAAGCGGCGGCAGGCGCAGCGCCAGGGAGTGAGTCATCCCATGCGAGGGTAGGGGCGAGGCTTCCACGCCGCCGAAGTTGCCGATGCCGCTGCCGCCGTAATCCGCCGCATCGCTGTTGAGGCGCTCGCGCCACCAGCCGCCGTGCGGCACGCCGATCCGGTAATTGTCGCGCGGCACCGGCGTGAAGTTGCAGGCGATCAGCGCCACATCCGACGGCCGCTCGCCCTTGCGCAGGTAGACGATCACGCTCTCATCGGAGTTGTTGCAATCGATCCACTGGAAGCCGTCGGGGGTGAAATCACGCTGGTAAAGAGCCGGCGTCACCCGGTAGAAGTGGTTGAGGTCGCGCACCCAGCGGCGCACGCCCTCGTGCAGCGGATACTGCAGCACGTGCCACTCGAGGCTCGAGTCGTGCTGCCACTCGCGCTTCTGCCCGATCTCCCCGCCCATGAAGAGGAGCTTCTTGCCCGGATGGGTCCACATGTAGCCAAAGAGCAGGCGCAGCGAGGCGAACTGCTGCCATTCGTCGCCCGGCATCTTGCCGAGGAGCGAGCCCTTGCCGTGCACTACCTCGTCATGCGACAGCGGCAGCACGAAGTTCTCGCTGAAGGCGTACCAGATGCTGAAGGTGAGCTGGTTCTGGTTGAACTTGCGGAATACCGGGTTGGTCTGCAGGTACTTGAGCGTGTCGTGCATCCAGCCCATGTTCCACTTGAGACCGAAACCGAGGCCGCCGAGATACGTCGGTCGCGACACCATCGGCCAGGCGGTGGACTCCTCGGCGATGGTCTGAGTGTCGTGATGGTCGCGGTAGACGGCGAGATTCATCTGCTTGACGAACTCCACCGCCCCCAGGTTCTCGTTGCCGCCGAAGCGGTTCGGGATCCACTCGCCGGCGCGCCGGCCGTAATCGAGATAGAGCATCGAGGCGACCGCGTCCACGCGCAGCGCGTCGATGTGGTAGGTGTCGAGCCAGAAGAGCGCATTGCTGGCGAGGAAATTACGCACCTCGGCGCGGCCGTAGTTGAAGATCGAGCTGTTCCACTCCGGGTGAAAACCCTGGCGCGGATCGGCGTGCTCGTAAAGATGCGTGCCGTCGAAATAGGCGAGGCCGTGCTCATCGCTCGGGAAATGCGAGGGCACCCAATCGAGCAACACGCCGATACCGCTCCGGTGCAGCACGTCGATCAGATACATGAGATCCTGCGGCGTGCCGTAGCGCGAAGTGGGCGCAAAATAGCCGACCGTCTGGTATCCCCAGGAGCCGTAGAACGGATGCTCCATGAGCGGCAGAAACTCCACGTGCGTGAAACCCATCTCGGCGACGTAGTCCGCAAGCGGCTCCGCGATCTCTCTATAGCTCAAGCTCCGGCCGTCTTCGGTACGGCTCCATGACCCGAGATGAATCTCGTAAAT
>JBOIAB010000024.1:0-10827 GCA_050738635.1 Steroidobacteraceae bacterium | reverse complement strand
CTCCCTGACCGCGGGCCGAGGGCAGCGAGTGCGCCGGCAGTGAGTACGTCCGCCCCGTGCTGTCGATGAACACCGCGAACTGCAGGCTCCTGCCGCGAGCCATCGATTGGAAGCCGTCGCCGCTCTTGTAGGAGAGCGAAAGGGGGTCGATCTCATGTCCCTTGGCCGAGCGCACGAAGCCGCCGGTCGACAGCACGACCGCCACCGGCTCGTTGGGGATCAGCGAGGTCTCGTCAATCGCCTGGGCCGCCTCACGCTCGATGATCTTGGTGCGCCGGTCGTCGCCGTACTTCTCGGCGTCGGCACGGATCTCGGTCGCAATGAGCTTCTTCAGCTTCGCCTTGCTCTTCAGAAGCGCCTCGAGCTCCTCGCGTTCGACGGCGAGCGCTTTCTGCTCCTCGCGGATCTTCATCTCCTCGAGCTTCGCGAGGTGACGCAGCCGCGTGTTGAGGATCTCCTCGGTCTGCTCCTCGGAGAGCTTGAAGCGCTTCATCAGCACGGGTTTCGGCTCATCCTCGCGGCGGATGATGCGGATCACCTCATCGAGGTTGAGGTAGGCGATGAGGAGACCATCGAGGATGTGCAGCCGGCGCGAGACCTTCTCGAGGCGATACGACAGGCGGCGCGTAACGGTCCGCGTGCGGAACTCGAGCCACTCGCCGAGCACGTCCTTGAGGCTCATCACGCGCGGACGACCGTCCAGGCCGATGATGTTGAGGTTGACGCGGTAGTTGCGCTCCAGGTCCGTAGTCGCGAACAGATGGTTCATGACCTCGGTGAGGTCGACGCGGTTCGAGCGCGGCACGATGACCAGCCGCGTCGGATTCTCGTGATCCGACTCATCGCGCAGGTCCTCGACCATCGGCAGCTTTTTCGCGCGCATCTGCTCGGCAATCTGCTCCTGCACGCGGGTCGGCGACACCTGGTACGGAAACGCGGTGATGACGACGTTCCCGTCCTCGATCTCCCAGGTGGCGCGCGCCTTGAACGAGCCGCCGCCTTTCTCGTAGAACTCCTTGAGGTCGGAGCGGGGCGAGATGATTTCCGCGCCCGTCGGCAGGTCCGGGCCCTTGATGAACTTCATGAGCGCCGCGGTGGTGGCGTCGGGCTCATCGAGCAAATGAACGGCGGCCACGGCCACCTCGCGTAGATTGTGGGGCGGAATGTCGGTCGCCATGCCCACTGCGATGCCGGTGGTGCCGTTCAAGAGCAGATTGGGCAGTCGCGCCGGCAGGAGTACCGGTTCCTCGCGCGAGCCGTCGTAGTTTGGCGTCCAGTCGACGGTGCCGTCCGAGAGCTCGCTCAGCAGCACCTCGGCATAGCGCGTGAGCTTTGCCTCCGTGTAGCGCATGGCGGCGAAGGATTTGGGATCGTCCTGCGATCCCCAGTTGCCCTGCCCATCGACCAGCGGATAGCGGTAGGCGAAGGGCTGCGCCATGAGCACCATCGCCTCGTAGCAGGCGGTATCGCCGTGGGGGTGGAACTTCCCCAGCACGTCGCCGACCGTAAGGGCCGCTTTCTTGTGCTTCGCGACCGCCGACAGCCCGAGCTCGCTCATGGCGTAGACGATGCGGCGTTGCACCGGCTTCAGGCCATCGCCAAGCGCAGGCAGCGCGCGGTCGAGGATGACGTACATCGAGTAGTCGAGATACGCCTTCTCGGTGAAGGTGCGCAGCGGTTGGCGCTCTACGCCTTCGAAGTTCAGTTCCTGGTCTTGCATGGTCGTCGTCGGAATGATCTACGTTGAAATGGGCCAGTTCGGAGCTGCGACCAAAAAGCCTTTTCCGGGAACGCCGTGAATACATCCATGTAGGCTGCCGGAAAAACATCCTGTTTTTCAGGCTCCCGGAAAAAGCCTTTCGGCCGCGGCTCCTTCTCGGCTGGGTGTTACTCCGTTTGTACCTGCACGTCTACCCGAACGTCGGGCTGGACATGTACGCGAGGCTAGACCTGTACGTCTGCCAGGTTGCCCTTTTGCTCCAGCCACTCGCGGCGGTCGCCGGCGCGCTTTTTGGCCAGGAGCATGTCCATGAGTTGGTCGGTGTTGTCCTTGCCATCGATCGTCAGCTGGACCAGACGGCGGGTGCGGGGATCTATCGTCGTCTCGCGCAGCTGGGCGGGATTCATCTCGCCCAGTCCTTTGAAACGGGTGACGGCGGGCTTCGTGCGGGAGTTTTCCTTCTCGATTCGCTTCAGGATCTGATCGCGCTCGCCGTCATCGAGCGCGTAGAACACCTTCTTACCGGCATCGATGCGGTAAAGGGGGGGCATGGCTACGTGCACGTGGCCGTTGGTTACCAGAGGTCGGAAGTGACGGAGGAAGAGTGCACATAGAAGCGTCGCTATGTGCTGGCCGTCGGAGTCGGCGTCGGCGAGGATGCAGACTCTGTGGTAGCGGAGCTGGCTCAGATCCTGGGAGCCGGGATCGACACCCAGGGCGACGCTGATGTTGTGCACTTCCTCGGAGGAGCCGATCTCGCCGGGCTCGAGCTCCCAGGTGTTCAGGATCTTGCCGCGCAAGGGCATGATGGCCTGGAAGTCCTTGTCGCGCGCCTGCTTGGCAGAGCCGCCGGCGGAGTCGCCTTCCACGAGGAAGAGCTCGGAGCGGCGCGGGTCCTGGCTGGCGCAGTCGGCGAGCTTGCCGGGGAGCGCGGGTCCGCCGGAGATGCGCTTGCGCACCACTCGCTGCGCGGCCTTGGCGCGCTCCTGGGCATTGGCGATCGCGAACTGCGCGATCCGCTCGCCGGCATCCGGATGGCGGTTGAGCCAGAGAGCGACGGAATCGCGCGCGAAGCTTTCGACCAGGCCGGCCGCATCGCGCGAAGCCAGGCGCTCCTTCATCTGCCCGGCGAACTGCGGCTCGTGGATCTTCACCGAGAGCACGTAGCTCGCCTTGTCCCAGACATCCTCGGGAGTGAGCTTGACGCCACGGGGGACCAGATTCCGGAACTCGCAGAACTCGCGCACCGCCTGCGCGACCCCCGACCGCAAGCCGTTGACGTGGGTGCCGCCCTCGGTCGTTGGGATGAGGTTGACGTAGCTCTCGCCGATCGCGGTCTCCGCTGCCGGCGCCCACACCAGCGCGAAGTTCACCGCATCGCTCTCCTCCTCGCGCTGGCCGGTGATCGGCTCGTTCGGCAGCCGCTCGTTGTCGGCCAGCTCCTCGAGCAGATAGGCGCCGAGATCGCCGGTGTAGAACCACTCGTCCTTCTCGCCGGTGGCCTCGTTGCGGAAGGTGATGCGCAGGCCGGCGCAGAGCACGGCCTTGGCCTTCAGGGTGTGCTTGAGCTGCGGGACGGAGATCTTGTCGGAGTCGAAGAACTTCGGGTCGGGCCAGAAGCGCACGGTGGTGCCGGTGTTGCGCTGGCCGACGGTGCCCACTGCTTCGAGCTTGGAGTGGACCTTACCGTCCCTGAAGCTGATGTTGTATTCCTTGCCGCCGCGCTTGATCCAGCACTCCAGGCTCTTCGAGAGCGCATTGACCACGGAGACGCCGACGCCGTGCAATCCTCCGGAGAACTTGTAGGTCTTGTCGGAGAATTTGCCGCCGGCGTGCAGGCGGGTGAGGATGAGCTCGACACCGCTCACCTTTTCCTTGGGATGTATGTCGACGGGCATGCCGCGGCCGTCGTCGGCGACTTGCAGCGAGCCGTCCTTGAAGAGGGTGACGTCGATCTGCTTGCAGTAGCCCGCGATCGCCTCGTCGACGCTGTTGTCGACGACCTCGTGGGCCATGTGGTTGGGCCGGGAGGTGTGGGTGTACATCCCGGGGCGGCGGCGCACGGGCTCCAGGCCGCTCAGGACTTCGATGTCGGAGGCGGTGTAGGACTGATTCATGTGGGCGGATCTTACGTCAAGTCGTGAAGTAGCGCGGCTCTCACGGGCTCGGGAACAGGATCGATGGAGTGGCGGTAGTGGTCGTGATCGATGCCGGCGGCGAGCGGCGCACCGCTCTTGAGAGCAGAAATCATGGGCGGGGTCAGCTCGAAGCGAAGGAAATGCACGGCGGAAGTCTTCTCGGCGTTCTCGCGCTCCAGGTCTTCGTCGGCGATTGCATACACGCGATCGTGGCCGCGCACCTGCACCCAGCAACGATCTTCGAGACCGATCAGCAGCGCGAGCTGGCGCTGCCGCTCGGTGACCTCGGGGAACTCGATCAGCAGGGTCGCCTTCCAGTTGCTGCCGTCGGGGATGAGCGGGTTGTAGGCCGCGAGCTCCTCCTGAATGCCTTCGGGCTCGAAGATCCGCTCGGCGCGCAGCATTTCCTGGACTTGATACTGCATGCTCAGCCGGTCTTCGAAGGACCAGGTGACGTTGCGACCGACCGCCAGCTTGCGATCGCGCTTGTGCTCGAGCACGCGCGCGCGGAAGGCGGGGCGCTCGCGCGCATAGCGCTCCAGGCCCATGAGATCTTCGACGGTTAGCTTGTGCAAGGCGTGCTCCAAATGGCATGCGTGTACCGGCAGGCACAGGATGTGCCCCGCCGCCGCAGGTCGCCCAAGACTAGATTCCGTAGGCGAGACGCAGCAGGCTGAGTGGATGCTCGGGCTCCCGCCCGCCTTCGAGCCCGCTCTGGATCTGCTCGCCGGCCATCGGGCAATCGCTCGCATAGTGCTCGGCGGCCGCGGACTGGACGCGCTGGATCACGGGGCGGCCGATTTTCATCGATGCGGCGCGGAATTCCTTCTTCACGCCGTAGGTACCGTTGTGGCCGGAACAGCGCTCGATGGCCTCGACGGCGGTATCGGGAACGAGACGCAGCACGTCGCGCGTCTTCAGGCCGATGTTCTGCACGCGCAGGTGACAGGGGACGTGGTAGCTCACTTTGCCCAGCGAGCGCTTGAAGTCCGTGCGCAGGAGGCCGGCGCGATGGCGGTGCATCAGGTATTCGAATGGATCGAAGATGCGCTTCGCCACCCGCTGCACTTGCGTGTCGCCCGGAAACATCAGCGGCAGCTCCTGCTTGAACATCAGCACGCAGGACGGGATCGGGGCGACGATGTCGAGGCCCGAATCGATTGCACGGATGAGCTGCGGGATGTTCTGCTCCTTCAGGCTCGCGACCGTCTCGAGAGCTCCGAGCTCGAGGGCGGGCATGCCGCAGCAGTGCTCCTGTGCAACGAGCGTCACGGGGATATCGTTGTGCTCGAAGATGGCGACCAGGTCCTCGTTGAGGCGCGGATCGTTGCGATTGCCGTAGCAGGTGGTGAAGAGAGCCACTTTGCCGGTGGTCTCTGGCGTCGGGACTGCGGTCGCTGCGACCGCCTCGCCCAGTCGCCACAGCCGCTTGCGCGCAGTGCTGGAGTAATACTTCGGGATGGGCGCCGTCCGGTCCACGCCCAGCGTCTTTTCCAGCAGGGCGCGCCCCGCCTTCGAGCGGTTGACGGCGTTGACAACCTCGACGATGACGGGGATGCCCGCGATCTTTCCGACCGTGTCGGTCGCGGCCAGCGCGCGATTACGCAAGCCGAGGCCTTCCTTGCTGGTTCGCACCGCCTTCGCACGCAGCATCAAATGCGGGAAATCGACGTTCCACGGATGCGGCGGCACGTACGGGCACTTCGTCATGAAGCACATGTCGCAGAGATAGCAGTGGTCGACGACCTGCCAGAAGACTTTCTTGTCGACCGAGTGCACCTCGCCCGCTGCGGAGGCATCCACGGCATCGAACAATGTTGGGAAGGCGTTGCAGAGACTGAAGCAGCGGCGGCAGCCGTGACAGATGTCGAAGACGCGTTCCAGCTCCTTGGTGAGCGCGGCCTCGTCATAGAAGGCGGGATTGCGCCAGTCGAGCGGGTGGCGGGTAGGCGCCTCGAGACTGCCCTCGCGGCCGGCGGCCAGTGGCCGCGAGCCCCCATCGCCTGATGAAGTAGGTGTAGAGCTCATGAAGCAAAAGCCGTCAGCACGGTAGGGCACTCTCCAGCAGGCACAAGGATGTGCCCCGCCGCCGCAGGTGGCGGAGCCTCGGGCAAAAACCACGCTTTTTGCCCGAGGCGCGCTGGTCCGGGCAGGAGCCCGGATCCAGCGCCTCAAATCAGATCGCGTCGAGAGCCTTCTGGAAGCGATTCGCGTGCGAGCGCTCGGCCTTGGCCAGCGTCTCGAACCAGTCGGCGATCTCGGCAAAGCCTTCGTCGCGGGCCGATTTCGCCATTCCCGGATACATGTCGGTATATTCGTGGGTCTCGCCGGCGATCGCGGCCTTCAGGTTCAGCTTGGTGTCGCCGATCGGCAGGCCGGTGGCTGGGTCGCCCACCGCTTCGAGATACTCGAGATGGCCGTGAGCGTGGCCGGTCTCGCCCTCTGCGGTCGAGCGGAAGACCGCTGACACGTCGTTGAAGCCCTCGACGTCCGCTTTGGCTGCGAAGTACAGATACCGACGATTTGCCTGGGACTCGCCGGCGAACGCGTCTTTCAGGTTCTTCTCGGTCTTGCTGCCTTTGAGATTCATGCCGCTCTCTCCTATCTTAGACTGGGTCTAACGAGGGCTGCGACTGTAAGCCCCAGGGTCCCGGCGCGTCAATCACGTTGACCGCCGCCGCCACGCCTGTATAAGGTCACTTCTTTATGCCCGACAGCAAAACCCAGGATTTCGAGCAATCGCTTACAGAGCTCGAGGCGCTGGTCGAGCGCCTGGAGCGCGGCGATTTGCCGCTCGATGAAGCGCTGCAGACCTTCGAGCGGGGCATGGAGCTGACGCGCCATTGCCAAGGCTCGCTCAAGGCAGCGCAACAGCGGGTCGAGATCCTGCTAAAGCGCAATGGTCAGCTGGAACCTGAACCGTTTAATGTGGCCGAATCCCAGGACCGGGCCACCTCCGCGGGCCAAAAATAGTCGCCAAGTTTCTGTTGCAGTTCAGCAACAATAGACTACTGAGAGTGCCGTCGCACGCCGGTGTAAACTGCCAAAGATGACTTCCCCGCCGAACGCTTACCCGCTGCTCGACGCAATCGCGTCGCCCGCTGATCTACGCCAAATGCCTGTGGCGAAATTGCCCGAGGTGGCTCAGGAGCTGCGCCAGTTCCTGATCCATACCGTCAGCACCCGCGGCGGCCATTTTGCGGCCGGCCTGGGCGCGGTGGAACTCGCCGTCGCGCTGCATTATGTCTACGACACGCCCAATGACCGGCTGGTCTGGGACGTGGGGCATCAGGCATATCCCCACAAGGTCCTGACCGGACGGCGCGACCGCCTGCACACCATCAAGCAGCCGGGCGGCCTCGCACCCTTCCCGGCGCGATCGGAGAGCCCGTACGACACCTTCGGCGTCGGCCATTCCAGCACCTCCATCAGCGCGGCCTTGGGGATGGCGATCGCAGCCGGGCGCCTCGGCGAATCGCGCCGCGCCGTGGCCATCATCGGTGACGGCGCGATGACCGCGGGCATGGCTTTCGAGGCGTTGAATCATGCCGGCTCGCTGCCCACCGACCTGCTCGTCATTCTCAACGACAACGACATGTCGATCTCGGAGAACGTCGGCGCGCTGTCGAACTACTTCGCCGCCGCGCTCTCCGGACGCGTGTACAGACACCTGCGCGAAGGTGGCAAGAAGGTGTTGAAACCCATCCCGCCCATCTGGGAGCTCGCGCGCCGCTCCGAGGAGCATCTCAAGGGCATGGTCCTGCCCGGGACGCTGTTCGAGGAGCTCGGCTTCAACTACATCGGCCCCATGGACGGCCACGACGTGCGCGCCCTGGTGAGCACGTTGCGCAACGTCAAGAAGCTTTCCGGCCCGCAGTTCCTGCACGTCGTGACCCGCAAGGGGAAGGGCTACGCACCGGCGGAGGCCGACCCGATCAAGTGGCACGGACCGGGTCCTTTCGATCCGGTGAGCGGCACGATCTTCAAGGAGGCCCCGTCCGGGCCTTCCTACTCGCAGATCTTCGGCAAATGGCTGTGCGACATCGCGGAGCAGGATCCCCGCATCGTCGGCATCACTCCCGCGATGCGCGAGGGCTCTGGTCTGGTGGAGTTCTCCAAACGCTTCCCCGATCGCTACTTCGACGTTGCCATCGCGGAGCAGCACGCGGTCACATTCGCCGCGGGACTCGCGACGGAGGGCCTCAAACCCGTCGTCGCCATCTACTCCACGTTTCTGCAGCGCGGCTACGACCAGCTCATCCACGATGTCGCGTTGCAGAATCTTCCGGTTCTGTTCGCTCTCGACCGCGCCGGCCTCGTCGGCAGCGACGGCGCCACGCATCAGGGCAGCTACGATCTCTCCTTCCTGCGCTGCATTCCCAACCTCGTCATCATGGCGCCGAGCGACGAGAACGAATGCCGGCAGATGCTCTACACCGGCACCACCCTCTCCTCTCCCAGTGTCGTGCGCTATCCACGCGGCACCGGCCCCGGTGTGCCGCTCGAGAAGGCCTTCACCGCCCTGCCCGTGGGCCGCGCGCTGGTGAAGCGCGAGGGTCGCTGCGGGCTAGCGTTGCTCGCTTTCGGCCCCATGCTGGAGCCCGCGGCGCGAGTCGCGGAGCGGTTGGATGCGACCCTGGTGAACATGCGGTTCGTGAAGCCCTTGGATGAAGCGCTGGTGCTGGATCTTGCCGGCCGCCATCGCGCCTTCATCACTCTGGAAGAAAACGCCGTCCAGGGTGGCGCCGGCTCCGCCATCGCGGAGCTGCTCGCGGCCGAGGGTCTCTCGCTGCCCCTGCTGCAGATCGGCATCCCCGACCGGTTCATCGAGCACGGCTCACGCGATTCCTGCCTGGCCGCGGCCGGCCTCGATGCGCAGAGCATCGCCGCCACGGTCGAGCGCTGGTGGTCCCTGCAGCCCCACGACCGGATACGTTCGGTCGGCAGCGCGTGACCTGAAAAAGCAACCTTCCGCCCGGATCCAGGCACATACCTCGACAGATATAGGTGCATCCCGCACCGATCCGATAGGCTTTGCTCATGACCCCTCCCCCAGCCAGCGCCAAGCCCGCTCGACCTTTTCTGGCCGAGGTCGAGGACGTCCAGGGCCGGACCGATATCCGCCGGCTGCCGATCAATCGCGTCGGCATCAAGGACATCCGCCATCCGGTGCGCGTGAAGGACCGCTCCGCCGGCGAGCAGCACACCATCGCCACGATCAACATGTACGTCAGCCTGCCGCACAATTTCAAGGGCACGCACATGTCGCGCTTCGTCGAGATCCTGCACAGCGAGCGCGAGATCTCCGTCGAGTCCTTCAGCGCCATGCTCGCCACCATGACGCAGCGTCTCGAAGCCGACACCGGCCACATCGAGATGAGCTTCCCATTCTTCGTGATGAAGCGCGCGCCCGTCTCCGGTGTGGAGAGCCTGATGGACTACCACGCGGGGCTCATCGGCGAGCGCCACGGTGAGCACACCGAGATGTGGGTGAAGGTGGTCGTGCCGGTGACCAGCCTGTGCCCCTGCTCCAAGCGCATCTCGGAATACGGCGCGCACAACCAGCGCTCGCACGTGACCATTACCGCCCGCCTGCGCCACCACATGTGGATCGAGGAGCTGATAGAGATCGCCGAGAGCGAGGCTTCCTGCGAGCTCTACGGCATCCTGAAGCGTCCCGACGAGAAATTCGTCACCGAGCGCGCCTACGACAACCCGAAGTTCGTCGAAGACATGGTGCGCGACGTCGCGACCCGCCTCAACGCCGATGAGCGGATCGCCGCTTACGTCGTGGAGTCGGAGAACTTCGAGTCCATTCACAATCACTCCGCTTACGCGCTGATCGAGCGCGACAAGGACGCCGACGCAACCTGAGCGTCCGACAGCGGCAAGCTGACCACGGCGCGTAGCCCTGGCTCGTTACTCTCCAGGGTGAGCCGCGCCCGATGCAGGCGGGCGATCGCCGACACCAGCGACAATCCGAGCCCGCTGCTCTCCAACCCTGAACGTTGGCCCACGCGCGCGAACGGCTGACCGGCCCGCAAACGGTCCTCCGCCGGCATACCCGGCCCGTTGTCGCTGATGACGAGCTGCGCTCGATCGGCGGCCCGCGTCACCGCCACGTCGATCCGCCCTCCCGAGGGGACGTACTTGAGCGCGTTCTCCAGCAGGTTGGTAATGAGCTGCGCGAGCAACTGCCGGTTGCCTTCGACGATCACTCCGTGATCGGCACGCGCGGCGAGTGTCATGCCCTGCTCGCGCGCCACCGGCTCGAACAACTCCACCAGCTCCTCGGCCAGCTCACCGACGTCCACCGGCGCAGGCGACGCGAGCGGCGCTCCCGACTCGGCCAGTGCAATCTGCAGCAGCGTCGCCAGAGTGCGTTGCAGGCGGTCGACTTCCCGCAGCGACGATTCCACCGGTTCCCGAATTCCCGATTCGAGCGCCGGCAGGCGGAGCACCGCGTCCATCCGCGTCCGCAGGCGATGCAGTGGCGCGCGCAGGTCATGCGCTACGCTGTCGAAAGTTGCGCGCAGCGTACGTGTTTGTTCCTCCAGACGATCGAGCACGCGGTTCACGGAAGCAGCGAGGGCATCGAACTCATCGCTCGTCCCAACCACGGGGAGCCGGTGTCCCTGCTCGCCCGACATGATCCGTACGCAGGTATCGGTGACGTCCCCGACCCGGCGCGCAAGGCGGAAACTGAAAGAGAAGCCGGCGATGCCGGCCGCCAGGATCGAGAGGCCGATGCCCCACAGCGTGGCGATCTGAAAGGTCCGCACATACCTGCGATCCTGCGACATGTCCGTGCCGACGAGCAGCCAGTCGCCATTCGGGAGCTTGCGCACGGAAGCGCGCACGGGGTGAACGGAGCGCTGTCCCGGCTCGATCGAGTCGATGCGAAACTCCGGCCACGGCTCGGCCGGGGCGACGTCGAAGGGCCAGTTGGTGACATTGCCGGCCAGACGG
>JBOIAB010000023.1:0-26101 GCA_050738635.1 Steroidobacteraceae bacterium | reverse complement strand
TGTTCGGCCAGATGACCGCGGGCTCCTGGATCTACATCGGCAGCCAGGGCATCGTGCAGGGCACGTACGAGACCTTCGTGGAGATGGGACGGCGGCACTATGAGGGCAATCTTCGCGGGCGCTGGATCCTGACCGCGGGCCTCGGCGGGATGGGCGGCGCGCAGCCGCTCGCGGCGACCATGGCCGGGGCGTCTTTGTTGGCGATCGAGTGCCGGCAGTCGCGTATCGAGAAACGCCTCTCCAGCCGCTACCTCGACCGGCAGGCCGGGTCCCTCGATGAGGCGTTGGCCATCATCGAAGACAGCACCCGTGCGCAGCGACCGATATCGGTTGCCGTTTGTGGCAACGCCGCGGAGCTCGTACCGGAGCTGCTGCGCCGGGGTGTACGCCCCGATGCCGTCACGGACCAAACCTCCGCGCACGACCCGGTACACGGCTACCTGCCGCTCGGCTGGAGCGTCGAGCAGTGGGAATCACTGCAGCGCAGCGATCCGCGGCGCGTTGCGGCCGAGGCGGAGCCTTCCATGGCGACCCACATGCGCGCGCTGGTGGAATTCCGCAAACGTGGGATTCCGGTATTCGATTACGGCAACAACCTGCGGCAGGTGGCGAGCGAGAACGGGGTCAAGGACGCATTCGACGTGCCGGGCTTCGTTCCGGAATACATTCGCCCACTCTTTTGCCGCGGCATGGGCCCCTTCCGCTGGGCAGCGCTCTCCGGCGACCCGCAAGACATCGCCAAGACCGATGCCAAGGTGAGAGAGCTCATCCCCGACGATCGGCACTTACATCAATGGCTCGACATGGCGGGCTCGCGCATCGCCTTCCAGGGCCTGCCGGCCCGCATCTGCTGGGTAGGGCTCGGACAGAGGGATCGCCTGGGCGTCGCTTTCAACGCCATGGTGGCCGCCGGCGAGCTGTCGGCGCCGATCGTCATCGGGCGCGACCATCTCGATGGCGGCTCGGTGGCGAGCCCCAACCGGGAAACCGAGAGCATGCGCGATGGCTCGGATGCGGTCTCGGACTGGGCCATGCTGAATGCGCTCCTCAACACGGCGAGCGGTGCCACCTGGGTATCGCTACACCACGGCGGCGGCGTCGGCATGGGCTTTTCCCAACACGCCGGGGTCGTCATCGTCTGTGACGGGACCAAGGCCGCGGAGCGGCGCATCCGCCGGGTGTTGTGGAACGACCCGGCGACCGGCGTGATGCGTCACGCGGACGCGGGCTATCCCGAGGCACTCGCCTGCGCGGCGGAGCACGAACTACAATTGCCCATGATCACGACAACCTCCCCGCGCGGAGCGGCCCAGTGAGTGCAGCGCGCATGGCGCAACGGCGCGCGACGATACGCACCGACGCGTTCTCCCTGACATCGCTGCGCGCCGCGTATTCACAGCCGACTTCGGTCACCCTGAGCCGCGCCCAGATGGCGCGGGTACGCCGCTCGGCAGCGACCGTCGACCGGATGATTGCCCGCGGCGGCGCGGTGTATGGAGTGAACACCGGGTTCGGCCTGCTCGCGCAGACACGCATTCCATCCGGTCAGCTATCCGCCCTGCAGCGCAACCTCGTGCTGTCTCATTCCGCGGGCGTCGGTGCCTGGCTGCCCGATGCGGTTGTGCGCCTGGCGTTGGTTCTCAAGATCGGCAGCCTGGCGCAAGGCTTCTCGGGTGTGCGACCGCAGACGCTCCTCGCCCTCACCCGGCTGCTCGAGACCGGGACCTACCCCTGCATTCCTGGCAAGGGCTCGGTCGGTGCTTCGGGCGACCTCGCGCCGCTCGCGCACCTTGCGGCGGCCCTACTCGGCGTCGGGCAGGTGCGCGCCAGTGGCCGTGTGATGCCGGCCGCGGAGGGACTTCGCCGCATCGGCTTGCAGCCGCTCGAGCTGGCGCCGAAGGAAGGTCTCGCGCTCCTCAACGGCACACAGGTTTCCACGGCTCTCGCGCTCGCCGGCCTGTTCGCAATTCAGGACGTCTTTAGCGCGGCGATCGTCACGGGCGCCCTGTCGGTCGATGCGCTCAAAGGAAGCGATGTTCCTTTCGACGATCGCATCCATGTCCTCAGGCGCCAACCCGGACAGCGGCGCGTTGCCCGCGCGCTGAAGCGCCTGCTCGCTGGCAGCCGCATCCGCGCCTCGCATCTCACCTGCGAGCGGGTACAGGACCCTTACTCGCTGCGCTGCCAGCCGCAAGTGATGGGCGCCTGTCTGGACGTCATCGAGTCCGCCGCGCAAACCCTGATTCGTGAAGCCAACGCGGTGACCGACAATCCGCTGGTGTTCGCGGCAGACGGCGAGGTGCTGTCCGGCGGCAACTTCCACGCCGAGCCGGTGGCGCTCGCCGCCGACCAGCTCGCCCTTGCGGTTGCCGAGATCGGCTCCTTGAGCGAGCGGCGCACGGCGCTGCTCATCGACCCGAAGATGAGCGGGCTGCCGGCTTTTCTGGTGAAGGACAGCGGCATCAACTCCGGCTTCATGGTGCCGCAGGTCACGGCCGCGGCGCTCGTGGCCGAGAACAAGACCCTCGCCACGCCGGCGAGCGTCGACAGCATCCCGACCTCGGCCGGCCAGGAGGATCACGTCTCCATGGCAACCCACGCTGCCCGGCGCCTGCTCGAAATGGCCGCCAACGCCGCGAGCGTGGTCGCGATCGAGCTGCTCGCGGCCGCACAGGGAATCGAGTTCCACCGCCCGCTCACCAGCTCGCGGCCGCTCGAGGCGGTTCTGCGCACGCTGCGGCACGTCGTGCCGCGCTACGATCGCGACCGCTTCTTCGCCCCGGACATCGAGGCCGCGGCAGCCCTCGTGAGTTCCGGTGCTCTCAGCGAGCTCGTACTGCTCTAAAGCCCGACTACAAGAGCCCAAAAACGGCCACGCCGCTGGTGGTGCCGACGAAGACCATGCCATCGGCCACGGCGGGCGTGATGAACTTGTTGCCGGTGCCAAAGTTGTCGCGATTGGCGGCCGCCTGATTGCTGTTATAAAGCTCGTGCGTCAGATCCGTCGCATCGTATGCATGTAACACCGCGGGGTCGCTGTTCTCCGCCACCCAGACGATGCCGCTGGCGGTGCCGTTGGCGGAGATCGCGGGCGATGCGCCGGGATAGGGGAACTCGCTGGTAGTCTCCGATACCGGCTGACCGGACAGCTTCGCGCCGCTGACGGTGAAGGCCTCGAGAGGCGCGCCGACGGCGCCGTAATAGATCGTTCCATTGAAATAGGCGGGCGTCGCGAAGCTGCCGCCGGGCAGCACGCCGTCGAGCTCCTGCCAGTCGGCGTTGTTCGCTGGGCTGAACTTGCCCATGTTGTCGCGATCGATGACGTAGAGGTTGCCGTCCTTGCCGCCTCCGACCATGAGGTGGCGCACGACTCCGCCGGAGTCGGTCTGATCGGGCAGAAGCATCACGCCACCGGAGCCGAGGTCCTCATCCGCCGCCGATTCCGCTACCTCGTTGAACGGCGCGAAGTAGTCCGCCACGGCGAGGCCGCCCCCGGCCGTCGCAAGCTTCAGAAACGAATTGCCGTAATCGCCGTACTGCGGAAAACCGCCGGAATTCAGCGTCGTCTCGAAGCCGCCGTTGGCGGTCAGCAGGTAGATGTTGCCGCTGCTGTCGGCGGCGAGGCCGCCACCGCTCATCCAAATCGAGGGCCCGCCCTCGCTGTCGGCCGCCACATTGAGGACGGCGGTCTGCGCCAGCGTGCTCTCGCTGTATCCGACCACCCAGCCGGAATAGGGCTGGGCATCGCAATGCGAGGTCCAGCCCGTATAGACCGTGCCGTTCTCGAGCAGCAATGCGGCCCGCTCCGCGTACTGCCCCGGCGCGAAGGTCTGCTGTCCGCCGGCAGCGCTCGAATAGGTCGGATTCACCGTTACCGGGCCGCTGAAGAGCTCCGCGCCGGTGGTGATATCCAGTGCATGTACGCGCTGGTGATAGTTCGAGGAGCTGTCCTTCGACATGGCGACGAGGAATATCGCCCCGTTCGGGCCGGCGCTGCGATCGACGACGGGGGTCGAGGTGACGCCGATCCCCGGACTGATCTGGCCGCAGCCACGGTCATCGCTCGGCGTCTCGCCCGCTGCGAGCAGTGACACATGCCACAGGGTGGCGCCGGTCTGCGGATCGAAGGCATAGACGGAGTCGTTCTCAGTGGCGACGAAAACGACAGCGTGAGTGGCGCCCCCGATCGCGAGCTGCGAAAGATAGAGCGGCTGCGCATCGACCTTGCCGTCGACCGAGAGAACGCGAAGCAGCCCGAACGATGAAGAGTTGACGTTGGCGGGAGTCAGTAGCGACTCGGTCGCGTTCACTCCAGTGCGCCCGGTATCGTTGCGGAACGTGGTCACGTCCGTGTGCGTCGCCGATGTCGGCGGCGAAGAGCCCGAGCCGGCAGGCCCCGGCGCCGGGCTGGAAGCACTGCCGCCGCCGCAAGCGGTGAGCGCGGCCGTGACGAGCCCTGCCGCCAGCAGATAAACCAGAGCGAGCTTGCGATGCATCGCGGTCCGCTCAGCGAGCCGGCCGGGAGCCGCGGCACCACCGGGCCGTCACGCCACGGTCGCGCTTGCGCCGCTGCCACGCTCGAGCTTCGGCTACGGCGGATGTTGCCCTGCAGTTAGGAGTAAAATCCACGGCTGTATTGGGATCAGGAGACATGCTCAACCGCAACTCTCTCTAGAAAAAGAGGTAACTACGATGGCTATCAATGTCACAGACCTTAACAACCGATGCGTCACCACCTCCGCGGTGGGCTACATGGCGCTCGCCCTGACAGGCTGGATGCTATCAATGTCGGCAGCCGGATGGTACGAGCATTTGTACCTCGCCGGGACATCCCTCATGCTGCCGTTCTCGGCCCTTCTCACGATCATCGGCATTCTCGCCTATCTGCACGGCCGCAGCCTGGACTCCATCGCCTTCTTCGCGTTCGCCGCGCTCTATGCCTCGGCGCACACGGAAATGATAGCGATGGCGGCCGGGAGCGCGCCGGCACCAATGAGTTATGTCGGCTGGTACTGGATCGTCTGGGCGGTGTTCTTCGCCTATCTGTGGCTGGGTTCCTTCAGGGCGGAGTTGCCGCGACAGCTCTTCCTGCTGGGCATCTCGCTCACCTTCCTCGCCAAGGCGGTCTACGGCTGGACCGACATCAGGGTACTGGAGCTCATCAGCGGCTATCTGGGGCTCATCAGCTCCGTCATCGCCGCGATCATCTCCGCCTCCGATGTGATCGTCTTCGGCCGTGAGGGTCACAGCCCCAATGACGACCACGTGGACCATGCGGCCGGACACCCGCATGCGGCCTGATTAGATTCGGGAACTGTGCAATGGCGCGCGGGGCGGGAGGCAGCCTCCCGGCCCCGCGCCGCCGCGATGGGGTAAACTGCCCGGCCTGCCAGCCCCATCCAGGATTCCATGAAGCCCAGCCCCCCGCGCCGCAGCCTCGTCGGCCTCGGCATACTGCTCCTCGCTGTGCCTGTCTTCGCCGCGACTCCCGCTTCTTCGCCGCCTCTGCCGGCCACGCTGGCCAAGCTGGTCACCTCGGGCAAGTTGAAGGTAATGAGTCGATTCGGCACCGAGATACCCGGCATCACGGGCTACATCGTCAGCAGTCCGGACGGCAACACGCAGGTTGTCTACGGCGATGCCGGCTACCTCTTCGTGGGCCACGTGATCTCGCCGAAGGGGGTGGATCTCACCGACGACTATCGCGAGCGCTATAGCCCGAAGCCCGACTATAAGGCAGTGGTGAGCGGACTCGACGCCCGCGGGCATCTCATCAGCGAGGGCCGCGCCACCGCGCCTCTGCTGTACGTATTCGCCGATCCCAACTGCATCTTCTGCTACCACTTTTACCGCATGGCCGAGCCGCTCGTTGCCTCCGGACGGTTGCAGCTTCGCTGGGTGATGGTCGCCTTCCTGCAGTCGAGCAGCGGCGCCAAAGCGACCGCGATCCTGTCGGCGCACGATCCGCGAGCGGCATTGCATGCCGACGAAGATCGCTTCGACGCCAGCCATGAATCGGGCGGGATCGCACCCGCCGTCTCGCCGGTCAAGGCGCTGCAGGAGGTGCTGCAGGCGCACGTCTCGGCCATGGATACTCTGGGCTCCAACGGCACCCCGACCCTGCTCTATCGCGACGCGCACGGCCATTGGGCGGCCCAGGTCGGGCTGCCGACCAACGATTGGTTGAGCCAGTACACGCAGGGTAAGCCGCTGCCCACGAGCTGAAGAGTCGATGTCCAGGCGGGGCGCACGCACGCCTGGCCGGCCGCAACCTTGCCAATTTGTACGAGAATTGCGACGATCCCGCCGTGACTACAGCGACCACTCGCCGTCGGGTGTTGTTATCGGCGGCCGCGGGCCTCGCGGCCTGGGCCGGCAAGCGAGCCAGCGCCATCGTGCCGCAGACCCGGCGGTCCGGGCTCGAGCTTGACGTGGCGGTGCGGCTCGCGTGTCGGGAATTCGACCTGGCCGACGTCACGCTGCTGCCGGGGCCTTTCCGCGACAATATGACGCGCGACCTCGAGTACATGGAGAGCTTCGACTGCGACCGGCTGCTCGCGCCCTTCGAGCAGGTGGCGGGTCTGCCGCCGCGGGCGCCCAGCCTCGGCGGTTGGGAGAGCCAGGGTCTGGCGAGTCACTACTGCGGCCACTACCTGTCCGCCGCGGCGATGATGCACGCCCACACGCACGATCCCCGGCTGGCGAGCAAGGTCGACCTGCTGCTGCCGCGGCTGGCCGCCTGCCAGGCGGCCAACGGCCGCGCCGACCCGGACTTTCGCGGCTACTGCGCCGGCATCCCGCAGAGCAAGCCCGCCTTCAGGCAGGTGCTCGCCGGGCACATCGATGTCCGCGACCCGCGCGCGCGCTATAGCTTCAGACTCAACGGGCTGTGGTCGCCCTGGTACACGGTGCATAAGGTCATGGCCGGCCTGCGCGATGTCTGGCTGCAGATGGGCCGCGCGCAGGCCAGGGACATCCTCCTTGGCATGACCGATTGGGCTGCGCAATTCCCGCGCCGATTGAGCGTCGCACAGATGCAGACCATGCTCATCAGCGAGCAGGGCGGCATGAATGAGGTTTTGGCGGATGTCTATGCCATCAGCGGCGATGAGGCGCACCGCACGCTCGCCGGGCAGTTCAATCAGGCCGCGCAGCTCGCCCCGCTGATGCGCCACGAGGACATCCTGACGGGGCAGCATTCGAACCAGTACATCCCGCGCGTGATCGGCATCGCACGCCAGTACGAGCTGACCGGTAGCAGCGATTATCGGACCGGCGCGGAGTTCTTCTGGCAGAACGTGGTCCGCCATCGCAGCTTCGTCTTCGGCGGCCATGGCGATCGCGAGAACTTCTTCCCCATCGGGGATGCGTGGCGGCATCTTTCCGTCGGCTCGGCGGAAACCTGCTGCACCTACAACATACTCAAGCTCACGAATCACTACTTCTGCTGGAACGCCTCCATGGAGGCCGCCGACTTCTACGAGCGCGCGCTGATCAATCATATTCTCGGCTCGCAGGACCCGGCCACGGGCGGCATGACGTACTACTTCTCCATGCAGCCGGGGCACTTCAAGACGTTCTCCTCGCGCTGGGACTCGTGTTGGTGCTGCGATGGCACAGGCCTGGAGAATCACGCGAAGTATTCGCGCGGCATCTACTATCACGAGGCCGAGACCCTGTGGGTGAATCTCTACCTCGCATCGGAGCTGCGCTGGCGGGAGAAAGGGCTCACGATCCGGCAACACAGCCGCTTTCCGCAGTCGAATCACGTGCGCCTGCAGATCGCCTGCACGCAGCCGGTACGCGCCACTGTCAGATTGCGCCATCCTTTCTGGTCGACGCCGGCGATGGCCGTCAGGTTGAACGGCAAGCCCGTCGCTGCCGGCGAGCCCGGCACCTGGCTCGACCTCACCCGGCGGTGGCGGGACGGTGACATCCTGGATGTCGAGCTGCGCACGCCCGTGAGGATCGAGCGCATGGCTCACCATCCGTCGAAGTTCGCGATCCTGGCAGGACCGATCGTGTTGGCGGCTGACCTGGGCGATGCGCTGTTGTCGCCGCCCATTCCCACTGCGGGCGTCGATCAGTACCAGTTCGCGAAGGTGCCGGACCCGGTCGTGATTCCGACGCTCGCCATTCGGGACCGGCCGGTCGCGGAGTGGGTGCAGCCGGACCCGGCGCAGCCGCTCGTCTGGCACACTCGGGGCGTGGGGCGGCCGACGGATGTGCGGCTAGTGCCCTTCCACCGCGTCGCTCACCGGCGCTACCTGGTCTACTTCGATCAGGAAATGGCCGACGGCCAGCCGTCACCCGGATAATCCCAGGGATTGAGGGTCATGGACCGACCGGTATCGGTTAGAGCCGAGGAGGCCGCCGCGCTGACGACGCGCATGGATTGCCAGCTGATCCGCCGGATAAGGCCCTGCCAGAGGTCCTGCCTCTCGTCATACTCGGCAATCGCTACACCGTTGGCGCGGAAAACGTTACCGGTAACTGAAAAAAGGGAGATGGGCTCCGAGACGAGCGCGTCGCGCGTGATGCCGAATACCAGGACGCAGCCCCCGGCGATGGAGATGCTGGGAAAGTCCCTCCCACGGTGCTTCCAGGAGCCGGAGGAGTAGCAGGCGATGAGGCCGTGCTCCACATTGTTCCAGAGCACACCGCCGGTGATTCGAATGTCGGAGGCCGCGAGCACCGCTGCCGGGGCCTCCAGGGGATCGTGGAACGTAAGCCGGATCACAAGCGAAATCCGTCTCCATTGAATCCATGCTGAGCAGCAAGCTTCGTGCCAACCTCGTCTTCGGATGGCGACAGCCGTGACCGTCATCGATACTCACGTTCATTTCTGGAACGTCGGCACCTTGCGCTATCCGTGGATAGCGGCGGGGTCCCTCTTCGATCGCACCTTCTCCCCGCAGGATTACCCGCGCGCCTCGGCGGCGGCGGCTCACGCCGACATCGGCGGCATGGTCTTCATCGAAGCGGATGCGGATTCATCCTGCGCACTGCAGGAAGCGCGCTGGGTGGCGGAGCTCGCCGCGGGTGAGCCGCGAATTCGTGCCATCGTAGCCAGAGCGTCGCTTGCCACGATGTCCGCCGTCGCTTCGGATCTCGATG
This sequence comes from Steroidobacteraceae bacterium, assembly GCA_050738635.1. Lineage (GTDB taxonomy): Bacteria > Pseudomonadota > Gammaproteobacteria > Steroidobacterales > Steroidobacteraceae > 13-2-20CM-66-19. Next base: position 16,984 of record JBOIAB010000023.1, on the reverse strand, counting down.
CGCTGGCCGCGATACCGCTCGTCAAAGGCATCCGTGACAACATTCAGGGCCACAAGGAGGGCTTCGCGATTCAACCCTCGTTCGTGGCGGGCGTCAGGGAGATCGGCAGGCGTGGCCTGCATTTCGAGCTCTGCGTCAAACATCAGCAGCTCGGCGAGACGCTCCAGCTCGCGCGGCTCTGTCCCGAAGTATCGTTGGTTCTCGATCACTGCGCCAAGCCCGACATCCGCAACGGCGAACGCGAGCCCTGGCTCACCGGCATCCGACAGCTCGCGGCGCTACCCAACATCGTCTGCAAGATATCGGGCCTGGCGACGGAAGCGGACCCGGAGCGCTGGCAGCCCGAAGACCTCCTGTGGTACGCGCGGCAGGCCGCCGATGCGTTCGGCCCGACCCGGATACTTTTCGGCAGCGACTGGCCGGTCTGCGAGGCCGCGGGAGGCTTCGCAAAGTGGTTCAGCGTTATGGAGAGGCTCACCGAGCGCTGGAGCAGCGGCGAGAGGGCAAGCTTCTTCGCAGGCAACGCCGAGCGGATTTACCGCCTGCGCTGCGGCGACTAGAGAGACGAATAGAGAAAGAACGCCGAGGCGCCCGCCATGATGGCCGTCGCAATCCAACCGGTGACCTTCAGGCGCATCGAGATGCGGAACTTTCCCATGATGTCGGCGCGCGCGCCGAGCAGCATCACCATCGCCATGACGGGGACCGACACGACACCATTGAGTACTGCGGCCCAGACCAGGGCTTTCATCGGACTGATCCGCACTAGGCTGCCGAGCGCACCGAGCAAAGTCGCGAGCGCAATCGAGGCATAGAACGCCTTGGCCCGCGAGGGTGCGCGCGAGAAGCCGACCGGCCACTGGCGCGCCTCCCCCAACGCGTAACCGGCGGAGCCCGCCAGCACCGGGACTGAAAGCAGGCCGGTGCCGATGATGCCGAGCGCAAACAGCACGGAGGCCGACGCGCCGGCCACGGGTCGCAGGGCCGCGGCTGCCTGAGCTGCCGTCTCGATTGTCGCGCTCCCGCCTGCTCGCAGAGTCACCGCGGAAGTGACCAGGATTGCAAGCGCCACGAGATTGGAGAACGCCATACCGACGATGGTGTCGAGCCGGATACGGGCGAGCGCACGCCCTGCCTGCCGCGGCTGCGCCAGCAGCGGCTGCCGGGATGGCCAGGACTTCGTATCCTCCACTTCCTGACCGGCTTGCCAGAAAAAAAGGTAAGGGCTGATGGTCGTGCCGAATATCGCGACGACCATCAACCAGAACCCGCGATGTAAGGTCACCTCGGGCCGGAGCAGACCGCGGATGAAACTCGTCCAGGGGATGCGGACCGTCGCCAGCGTGCCGAAATAGGCAAGGAGCGACAGCGTCAACCACTTGAGTACGGCGACGTAACGGTTGTGTTTGAGAAGGATCTGACCGGCTACCGTGATCGAGCCGAACAACAGCACGCCGAGCCCGGTCGGCACCGTGACCAGCAGCCGGAGCGATTCCGCCATAGCCGCGAGATCGGCGCCGATATTGAGGACATTGGCCGCAAAGAGCAGCCCGACGATGACCGTCAATATCGAGGCGTGATAGTGCTTGCGCAGGTTGCCGGCGATACCGAGACCGGTCGTGCGGCCGATGCGGGCGCAGATCGCCTGGATCGCGACCATCAGGGGATACGCCAGAAGCAGAGTCCACGCGAGCCCGAAGCCGTATTGCGCTCCCGCCTGAGCGTAGGTTGCTATGCCGCTGGGATCATCGTCAGCCGCGCCCGTGACGAGGCCCGGGCCCAGGGCTTGCCACCATCGCAATCGTCTCTGAGCAGCCACCCGTGCATTTCGATCGCTTATACCGACGCGACCCCAGCAAGAACAGAACCCGCGTCGGCCGTGCCGGCAGCACTGGACGGTATTGCATAATCGGCGGATGTCTTCTTTGCCCCGGAATTTGAGTTGCGACAAGCGCGTCAGCCCACGATGGCTGAACGTGCTGCGGGCGACCTGCGGCAACTTCCTCGAGATGTTCGATTTCTTCCTCTTCGGACTCTACGCCCCATACATCGCCAGGACATTTTTCCCGGCGCACAGCCTGACTGCCTCCCTGCTGCAGACCTTCGCCGTCTTTGGCGCCGGGTTCCTGATGCGTCCTCTGGGCGCAGTGATCCTGGGCGCATATGTCGATTCGAAGGGGCGCACCCAAGGTCTGACAGTGACGCTCGGTATCATGGCGATGGGGACGCTGCTGATCGCCCTGGTGCCGGGCTACGACCGGCTCGGGTTGCTCGCTCCTCTGCTGGTACTCATCGGGCGGCTGTTGCAGGGTTTTTCTGCCGGAGTCGAGCTGGGCGGGGTGTCGGTCTATCTCGCCGAGATGGCGCCAGCCGGAAGGCGGGGATTCTTTGTCGCCTGGCAGTCGGCAAGCCAACAACTGGCGATCATCTTTGCCGCGGGCCTGGGCTTCGCGCTCAATCGCCTGATGCCGGCCGACGGAATCGCGCACGGCGGCTGGCGGGTACCGTTCCTGGTGGGCTGCCTGCTGCTGCCATTCCTCTTCTATATCCGTCGCTCACTCGATGAGACTCCGGACTTCCTCGCCAGGCGACACCCTGCGCTTGCCGAGATCCTGCGCACACTGGTCCGCCACTGGCCGCTGATGGTGGCGGGCATGATGCTGGTCTCGATGACCACGGTATTCTTCTATTTGATCACGGTCTACACGCCGACGTACGGCGAAACCGTGCTCAAGCTGTCCGCGACCAACAGCCTGATCGTGACCCGCTGCGTCGGCGCCTCGAACTTCCTCTGGCTGCCGTTGATGGGAGCGCTCAGCGACCGTGTTGGCCGCAAGCCTCTCCTGGTCTGCTTCGCGGCGCTGGCGCTGCTGCTCGCCTACCCGCTCGAGCGGTGGCTCGTCGGCTCGCCGTCGTTCTCGCGGATGCTCACGGTCGAGCTTCTACTGTCCTTCATCTACGCCGGCTATAACGGCGCGCTGGTGGTGACGCTGACTGAAATCATGCCAGGCGATCTGCGCACTACCGGCTTCTCCCTGGCATACAGCTTTGCCACGGCCGTCTTCGGCGGCTTCACCCCCGCGGTGTCGACCTGGCTGATTGCCGTCACCGGCGATAAAGCCTCACCCGGACTCTGCTACGCAGCCGCATGGCGTCAGCCTGGAGCACTCCGCAGCCGCAGTAACACCCCGGCAATTACACGACGGGCACCTGGCTGACGTTGTTCTTCGGGTCCATCCAGAACGATTCGTTCGCGAACCGGCTGAAGATTTCGCGCGGCAGGATGGAGGTGCGCTCGATCGGCTCCACCTTCGGGCGCACGGTATGCAGGCCGGGCATGCCGACCCGGGCATCGAACTCGTCCGCGTTGTAGGCAAGGTGGTCGAAGTCATGCTCGAACCAGGGCTCGCCAATGAACTGGTAGACCGCGCGCATGGACGCCGAGGGATTGCGTACCAGGCTTTCGTAGGTCAGCAGCAGCAGGTGGCCCGGGGCATAGCGGCCATAGAAGGCATCCTTGGTGGCCTGGAAGGCGAATCCCAGCATGCCCCGCGGATCGGTCAGCGCCTCGACCCGCGAGTAGACGGTGGTATTGGTATCGAAGCGGAACACCTTGCTGACGCTGACCGATTGCCTGCGCACCAGCCGCTCCATGCTGTCCAGCACCCAGGACAACTGGCGGACGCATGCGATGACCCTTGCCTCCGGAAACAGTGTGTCGAGCAGGTGCATCCGGCTGCACCACAGTCGGCTGGTGTCGAACACGACGCCGGCGTCGGCTTGTCCCGCGTAAAAGCTCTCGACCAAGCCGCGAAGCATCGCAGTGCGCTGGTCGTCGGAGACGTCGAACGAAAAATCGTTCTTGGAGCTCGTCTCCGCGATCACTACTCCCATGATGTCCGCCAGGGGACTGGTCATACCCGCGCGGAAACGCGGGTTCTGGTTGAGGATGGCGGCCAGAAGCGTGGTGCCCGAGCGAGGCAGTCCGGAAATGAAGTGGCACTTCCGGGCGGACTTCGCGACGGCGGGTGCGGCCATGGGGACACTCTCCTGTGGATCGGTGACGCGCATTGTACAAAAGCACGCCGGCCAGGGTGTTCGGCCGATACTGCGCGGTCCGGATTATGAGGTGGGCGCGCCCGTCGGGTTCTCCAAGGCAATCGGGACGCTCTGGGTTGGAAGGTTCCATCCGCTCACCGCCACGACCGGCGCGGCCACCCCCTGCATCGCGAAATGTGCCGTCAGGGTCAGCGATTCGCCGGGCCACAGTGTGACGTCATTGTCGCTCCACAGTATCGGCAGCACCGGCTTGCCAGCGGCGGATTGCTTGATTGCTACATGCTGGAACACTGCCGCCGCGCGGGACGATTTCGGTACCGTCAGGGTGATAGTGGCGATGCCCTCGGTCCCCTGCCGTCGCATCGTCGCCCGGACCTCGCTCGTGGCGGGGGGCAAAGACTGTAACGCGGTCAGGTCGGCGTACTGCGTCACCGGTGTGAGGTACCAGTTCGAATGCGCCCAATCGAGCTCGTCGGGTTGGGTGGAGAGCCAATAGACGTTGCGGCTGATCGGCTTGCCAGCGGCGGTCGCGAGCCCGAGCTCGATGAAGTAGGTGCGCGACAGGTCAGCCAGCGCCGGCAGCATCGCCAACTGCTGCGCGCTGTTGCCGTCGAGATGAATGTTTTGCAGATGTCGTTCATAACGTATGCCGCCATCCAGGTTGCGTACCCGGATGACTGCCTGTAAGCCGCGCTCACTGACCAGCGTGTGGTTGACGAGCATGATCGCGCGCGTGTCGTACGCGTACTGGATGTGCAGCGGCTCGTTGGCCGCCTTGGCGCCGAAATAGGCGCCGGCCGGATTCAGCGAATAGTCGTACAGGTGCCAGTGCAGCGACGGCCACGCGTTGTTGAGCATCCAGTAGATCACGCCGGTCGCGGGACTGGCCGCATCCATGTGCGCATTGAACGCCTCGAATTGCGCGCGCACGTTGTCATAGTTTGCGAGCTGGGCCTTGGCGACATAGTCGGCAAGATTCCGCGGTGCGCCGTAGCGCCGCGCCAGCGCGATGTCGAATGGCGCGATCCGCGAGAACGGCGACCAGTCGGCGGCGGCGTGATACTGCCGTACCTGTGGATACTGCCACAGCGCCTGCAACTCCTGCGGCGAAAGCATGTGACTCAGGTCGTCGAGCCCCGGGATGCTGGCGCCCGCGCTCGTCTCGGAGTTGAACCCGAACGCGCCACCTAGTTTGTCGGCGTACCAGTAGGACGGGGGCACCCAGGCATAAGGCCCGGTCATCTTCATGCCGGACGATCCGGTTTCGGCCGTACCCTGGTCCGATGCTGCCGCAACGATCGGCAGCGGCCAGTCTGCGGCCCGCAAGGTGTCGACGTACATCTTCGCAATGGCGGGCGGCGGCGCATTGTCGCTGCCGATCAGAAATGCGATTACCGACGGGTGGTTTCGCAACAGCCGCGCCTCGCTGGCCATCGAGGCCGCGGCCTCTCTGTCATCGGCGGCGTCCCACGGCTCACCGCCCGTCTTGGCCGCCGATTCCCACTTGTCGCAACACTCCCAGCCGGCCAGTACCATGATGCCGTCGCGATCGGCGAGATCGTAGAAGCGCGTATCCTCCAACTTGCCCTCGCTGCGGATGGCATTGAGCCCGAGGTTGCGGACGTAACTGAACTGCGCCGCCATGCGCGCGGGGTCGTCGCGCAGGAACATATCCGGTGCCCAGCCGGCGCCGCGAATCAGGACCGGCTTGCCGTTGATGACGAACTGGCGATAGCCTTGGCTCGTGAGGTGGGAGCTCACGCTGCGTATACCGAACGTCGCGCTGGCCCGATCGGAGGCCGCGCCATCAACGGCAACGGCCATCTGCAAACGATAGCGTGGCTGCGCACCCATGCCGGCCGGCCACCAGACCTTCGGCTGGGCCAAATTCAGTCCCGGATCGGTCGCGGGCGAAAACGACACCGTCTGCGTCTGCCCGGGGGCGAGATGAATCGTTCGCCGCAGCGACACGCCGGCCACCACGCCTGTAATCGTCGCATCGTGCGCCACCGTATCGAGGTCTCGCGCCTGCACGTTCACGGTCAGAGCCGCTTGCCCGAGGTCCGGCAGCGACAGCGTCGAGGTCACCTGCGGAAAGCGAAGCGCGACCGGCCCCGTCCGCACGATGTCCACACCCCGCCATGGACCCATGTTGTTGTCCGGTGGCGTCGGGTTCCAGTCTACCCAGCCGATCGACAGGCTCGTCCTTGGGTCTCCCGGCTGCACCCGCAAAGCAAGGCTGTTGACGCCCGCGTACACCCAACGTGTCACGTCGAACTCGTGCACCGGGTACGCCCCGGCGACAGCGGCATGGTCGGCCACCAGATGCCCGTTGACCCATACATCGGCGCCCGCGATCACGCCGTTGACGCGCAGCAACGTGCGTATCGCCTGTGTTCCCTTGTCGAGGGTGAACTCAGTGCGATACCACCAGGGAACCACGAACACGCTACCGCTGGAATCAGGCTCCGCCGCCGCACGCAGGTTGTCGGCGTAGAAGACGTTCCTGTATGTGCCATTCTCCAGCAGCCCCGCCATTACCGTCGCACGGCCGCTAACCGGGTACCACCCTTGGGTTGAGAACCCGGCCGTGGAGACCTCGGCGCCGCTCTGCTGCGCTTTGGCGGTGGTTTGGATTTCCCAGTGCGCTATGGCGGCCGTGGAGCCGGCAGCGCCAGCCACCGGAGTGGGCGCGAAGGCGGTCGCCGCGCAAGCGAGCGGTCCGCTCGCGAGTACGGCGACTGCCGCCACCGACCACTTGGCTCCGATCACCACTGCCCGCGCACGCCGAGTGTGTAACTGCGCTCGGAGAAGTTCGCGTGCCCTTCCTGGCTGGGCCACACGAGGTAGAACCGCTCGTACTCGTTGGTGAGGTTGGTACCGTTGAGGAACACTGTGGCGTATTTGCTGAGCGTGTACTGGATCGAGGCGTCGAGATACTCCTGCGGCGCCTCGTACATTTCCAGGCCGGCGATGCTGCCCACCTGATTCTCCACCGCTCGCTTCGAGCGGTAATTGTACGCGGCGCGGACCTGGAAGCGCTTGCTCTGGAACCACAGGATGAAGTTCCCCGATTCGGTCGAGTTGTCCTGGAATGGAATCGAGCGTCCGGCCAGATCGGTCTGGCCGGTCTTGCTCGGCGCGTACGTGGCGTTGATTTCCATACCGGTGAAGCGCAGCAGCCCCGGAAGGAAGGTGAATCCCTGGCGGTAATCGACCTCCGCGCCTTGGATGCTGTTGCCGCTGCCCTGCACCGGCTCGGTGATCGTGATGCAATGATGGCGTACGACGCCGTCTTCGTCCGGCAGGTCGCAATTTTGCACGTTGCCGTTCTCGATGAAGCTCTTTACGTCGATGCGGAACAGCTCGAGGCCGACCATGCTCACGGGGTTGATGTAGTACTCGAGCGAAGTGCCGTAATTGGTGGAGCGCCACGGCCTGAGCTGCGGATTGCCTTGCGAGCTGCCCGCCGCCACCTGATACAACTGATTGCCATTGGGGAGATAAACCAGCGAATAGTTGAGTTCCAGACCACCGCCCCAGGTGACGAGATCGAGCGGCTGCATGTTCTTCGATGCGGCGAAGCGAAGCGTCAGCTTGTCGGTCAAATCCAGCGCCAGGTTGAGACTCGGCAGGACGTCGTCGTAACCGCGCCGGGTGACCTGGTTGCCGATGTCTGCCGACTCGTCGCCGTATAATCCCGGCGCGCCGGACAAGTGTTGCGTGACCTCGAGGTTCGTGTGGATTACGCGCACGCCAACGTTGCCACTGAACGGCATGTCGCCCAACTTCTCGCCGAAGTCGGCTTGCACATAGGCGGAGGATTCCTTCATCCACACGGCCCATGTATTGCCGGGATCCTCCTGTGTCTCGGTCTGGGGATAGAGCGACTTCCAGTACGCCAACGGGTTGTCCATGGCATTGGGATTGACTGCCCAGAAGTTGATCCCCGAGCCGAGGAGGTTAGTGTATTCCCGCCAGTTGCCGGACAGCGGCGCCGCGGCGTTCGGCATCTGTACCGCCGACAACGGGCCGCCACGGAAGTAGCCCAGTGAGTTGCCAGCGGTGCAGCCGCCACCGTTACCGTCGCCACCCAGGATCACATCGGCGCCGACGTAGCGGACCAGGCATCCGTTGGGGTCGCTGGCGCCCATACCGGCGTACACGGGGGCGACGAGGGTGTATCCGTAGCTACTGGCTGTGTGGATGCTGTTGCGCACGCCGAAGTCGAGGTGGAGGCCGTGCTGCAGATCGTAGTGGCCATCGAAGCGCAGCGCGGTAATCCCTGCATCATCACTGTAGTCGCCGGAGGATTCGATGGTCTTGAAGGCCCAGCCGTTGGGGTTGGCGAAATTGCTGGCCATCGATGGGGGCATGCCGATCGTGATGTAGCGGCCGTTGAAATTCGCCGCGATCGGCTCGGAGTCCTCGGGAATGCCGATCGGGTTGAAGACGCGGTTGCCGCCCAACTGGGTGGGATAGATGAAGGTGCCGCACGGCGGCGCCTCGTTGGAGGAGACATTGGGCAGCAACTGATTGGGCCACAGGCAGCCGTCGGAATCGGAGATGTTGAGATCGGTCTCGATATACGCCTGGTTCGCCGTCTCGCGTACCCCGCGCAGGCTCCCTCTGAAGTTGCCGCCATTGTCGAAATTGAGCTCGAGATTGGCGTTCTGCGCGGTAGAGCCGCTGTTCTCGACCTGCGAGAACGACTCGACGTCGCCCGGCCACTTTTCGTATACCTGCGTGGTGTAGATCTGCGAACCGGCCCAAGCCGAATCGGGCGGCGGCGTGTTGTACTGGCTCAGCGCGGTGGCGCCGGTGTTCATCGACTGCTGCGGCACGAAGGTCGCCCCCTGCCAGTCGGTGGAATTGAACTGCAGGCCAACGTTGCGGTTCCACTGCCTCTGGTGCGCGTAGAAGTAGTCGCTGGTCAGCGTGAACCCGTGTCCCAGGTCCGCCTGGAACGAAGCGTTGCCGGCCTCGCGCTTGCGCTCAATGCTCGACTCGTAGAGGCCGATGTCCTGGCTTCCCATGAATACGCCGTTGGACTTGCCATCGCCGTTTACATCGACACTGCCGTCCGGATTCTGCACGATCTTGGAAGGAATCGGCAGGCCGTTCCACGCCCCCACGAAACCTGCGTAGCCCCCTGCACTCTCGGCATTCTCTCCGTCCAGAACGACGCCATACTGGTCGAGGCCCTCGCTCGAGCCTGCGTTCGCACCGTTGCCTTCCGGCCCGTTCCGCGTGGTATCGGAGAAGTCGGCGGACACCAGCAACCCCCAGCGACCATCGTCGTTGAATGAAACCAGGCCGCTCGCCTCGGGTCCGGTCTTGCGGCTCACGCTGCCCCGTTCCCCGTCGGCGCTATAGCTAAAGGTGAATCCGCGGGGCAGATCCCAGGGCCGAAAGGTGTGCAGATTGAGCGAGCCGCTGATGCCGGTCTCAGTCTGGCTGGCGGTGGGCGACTTGATGACGTCCACCTGATTGAAGAGGGTCGCCGGCAGCGTTTCGAAGTCGGGTTGTTGCGATGTGATCTGATCCGGGGTGATGAATACTTCCCCGTTCAGCATGCTGCCGACTTCGGGCAGGCCGCGCACGTCCACCTGGGCACCCTCGCCGGCGTTGCGGTCGATCTGCACGCCGGTGATGCGCTGCAGCGCATCCGTGATGGTCGTGTCGGGCAATTGGCCGATGCTCTCCGCCGAAATGCTGTCCTGGATGTCCGGCGCCACGCGCTTCAGTTCGATCGCGCGGATCTGCGACTCGCGCACTCCGACGACCGTGATGGTCTGCAACTGGGCCGCGTCACTGCTCCCGTTGCCTGTGCCGGTGGCTTTGTTGGCATCTGGCGTTGGCGTCGTCGGCACATCTTGCGGTGTCGGACCCGGTGCACCCGGGCTAGCCGCCGGGGCACCTGTGCGCGGTGATGCCATGGCTGATGCCGCCATGGCGGCGAGCAACGCCATGGATACGGCAATTGACACGGGGTGCTTGCGATGAAGGTTGGACACAGGCTTTACCTCTTGATGGATGTCTTCCGTGCCGGAACCGCTTCCACTCGGCGTCTCTCCCTGCGGAATGCGTCTTCCACGTGCGGCCTATTGCGATAGCGCCACGCGCGCCAGCGTCCATTGGCCATCGCGCGGGTCACCAGTGGCGAAAATGCACAGGTTGCCGAAGCCCTTGGGCCGCGGCGTCGAAATCTTGGCGTTGAGTTGGGTTTCGCCCCTCGCCGGCACCGCAGGCGCCAGCGGCAGGGTGGCGAGCAAAGGTCCGCCGCAGGATCCGGCATGAATCTCGAACTCGCCGGCCGCGCTGATCCTCGGCCGGACGACGGCATCCTTGGCCTCGTCGCCAAAGCGCCATGCGACTCGCCCGACGATCAGGGAGATGCGTTTCATGCCGCCCAGAGGCGCGCGCGGCCAGGCCCAGCACATGTCGCCGATATCCGCCCTGTAAACCGGCCTGGGTCCGTGTGGCGGCCGATTGCCGCCCAAGCGCGATCCCGGCTGGTTTGAGCAGGAGGCAAGCTCGTTGCCGACGCGGCTGAGCAGAGTCGAGTCATCCAGTACCTGCGTGCGTGCGGCGGCAAGCCTGAAGCCGTTGGGCGCAAAGGTCGCCGCGCGCAGGGTCACTTTCTTTAGTGCGGCAAAGTCCAGCGGATGGACATACTGCGTCGAAGTCGCCGTTGGCGCGGAGCCGTCAGTCGTGTAGCGAATGTTGCCGAAGCTCACTTGGTTGGAAAGCGTGACGCGCGGCGCTCCGTCACCACCTGCAGTCACATCGAACGTAGGTGCAAACGGTGTGTCGGCATATCCGATGCGAAGTGCGCGGTAACGAGCGAGCTCGGTGGTCAGGCGCTGCAGGAAACCGTTCCAGTCATGCGCGCTTGCCTGCGACCATCCAAGCTCCGACAGCGCCGCGATACGGGGGAACAACGCGTGCTGGTCACGCTCGAAACTCGGCATGTACTCCGTCCAGAGACAACCCTGCACGCCTATGACGCGCCTGGCTTCGGCGGCGGTTGCACCTTCCGGGACAACGGCCGTGTCATAGGCCTCCCGCAGCGTCACTTCGGGAGGCTGCCCTGGCCACTCGTCAGGCAGTTCCGATTGATAGTGATCGAAGTACAGCGACTCCTGGGGTGTCAGCACCACGTCGTGGCCCTGCCTGAGGGCAGTGAGAGCCACGCCCTCGCTTCCGTGCCAGGACATCACCACTTCCGATGCCGGAAGCGCTGCGCCCGCGACCAGCTCGTCATCCCAGCCGACCGGCGTGCGCCCGTGCGTGCGCAGATAGTCGGCGATCCGGCCGCTGAACCATCCCTGCAACTGATCCATGTTGGCGAGCCCGAGCCGCCGCATGTGGGCACGCACTTCGGGCGACGCGTTCCACTGCTGCTTGTCGGCCTCGTCGCCGCCGATGGAGATGTATTGCGAGGGGAAGAGCCGCATCACCTCGTCGAGCACATCGTCGACGAACTGCAGGGTCTTCTCATCAGGTTTCAGCAGCCACGGACTGACTCCCCAGTCTGTCCACACGGGCGGACGCTTGCCGGTGACGCCAAGCCATGGATATGCAGCCACCGCCGCCTGCGAGTGTCCGGGAAGGTCTATTCCCGGCACTACGGTAACGAAGCGGGCCGCGGCATGGCGCACGACGTCGCGCACCTCAGCCTCGGTATAGAAGCCGCAGTAGGGCTTGTCGGCGCTGCCGGTCAATTCGATGTCGAGGCCCACCGCTTGGCGGCAGGCGCCGATTTTCGTGAGCGCGGGGTACTTGGGAACCTCGAGGCGCCAGCCCTGGTCCTCGGTCAAATGCCAGACCAATACGTTGAGCTTGTCGAGCGACATCCAGTCGATCAACTTCTCGATGTCGGCCACGCTCTGAAAATGGCGTCCCGAATCAAGGAACAGCGCGCGCCACGCGAAACGCGGGTGATCGTCGATGACTCCCTCGGCGATCTCCGCCGGTGTGCCGCGCATCCAACCCGGCGGCGTCAGCAACTGCCACAGGGTGACGCTCCCATAAAACGCTCCGCGTGCTGAACGCGCGACAACCCGGATACGGCCGGCGCCCACAGAGATGCGATAGCCGGCGTCCCCCACGACACTGGCGTGAGGATCCACTTCGAAAGTGATTGTGGGACTCGCGTCCGCTGTCCCCGCCGTGCGCAATTGCAACCCGCGCGTATCTGCCACCAAGCGCACGAACTGATCCGCGATGGGCTGAACTTGCCCGCGGTCCGCGCCACGCACCGCGACCAGGGCGCCGTCTGCGATCTTCATCGAGCGCGACCCGGCGAGGCGCGTGGAGGCGGTTTGCGGCAACAGCGACCAAGTGGATGCTGCAGGCGCCGCAGTTGCGATCCGCGTCATCGCCAGCCATACGAAGGCAAACGCAATGAGCGTCCCGCTGACATCCGCCGTCAGAAACGCCGTCGTCGAGATACCCGCTCCTCGACCTCTCTGGCCGATTGCCCCATTCGTCATGCGCTGCACGCTATTGATTCGGTCCCCTGACGAATCAATGGTGCGCTGCCTGTAAATTAGTGTCAAGCCGGTAGCGTTATTCACCAATGTGCTTATAATAGTTCGGGCACATGACGAATCAATCCAGGACTCCCATGCCTTCTCAGCCGATGGCCAGCGTGACGCGCCAGTTGTCGCGACGGAGCGTTTTCGAAGCCCTTCTACACCGCAGCCCGATATCCCGGGCGGATCTCGCCAAGGTGACCGGCCTGTCGAAGCAGACGACTTCGGAGGTCATCGACGCCTTCGACCAGCAGGGACTGGTTCGCCCGATCGGACGCACGAGCGGCAATGTCGGACGAACGGCCGTGTTGTACGAGTTGAGCCCGGAAGGTGGCCACGTGCTCGGCATCGACCTGGGAGCCCGCTTGACGGTCGCCCTGGCCGACATCGCGGGCAGAGTCCTGGCTGAAGCCGACGAGCCTACCGACAGTCGCGGCGGAGCCTGGGCCCTCGACCAGATCGCCCGGCTCGCCAGCCGCCTGGCACGCGACAACCACACGCACCCGAGCCGAATTCGCTCGATCGTACTGGCCACGCCCGGAGTGGTGAACCCCAAGAGCGGCGCCATCGAGATGGCACCCAACATCGCCGGCCTGGGCAATCTCAATGTCGTGGCCCTGCTGGGGGAAAAACTCGGCAGTCCGGTCGCGATCGAAAATGACATCAATCTCGCGCTCCTCGGTGAGATGTGGCATGGCTGCGCGCAAAATGTGGCCAACGTCGCCTTCCTCGCTCTCGGTACCGGCGTTGGCCTGGGGCTCTACGTCAATGGTCAGCTCGTTCGCGGCGAAAACGGTGCCGCCGGTGAGATCGGTTATCTGCCGATCGGCGGCGATCCGCTGCAAGCCGAGTCCCGCGTGCAGGGCTGCCTCGAGTACCAGGTGGGCGCCACTGGAGTCATGCGGCGTTACCGTGAGGCCGGCGGTTCCGAAGTCGATTCGGTCAGGCAGGTCTTTGAGCGAGCGCAGGCGGGCGATCCGCTCGCCGCGGGCGTGGTCGATGAAACAGCACGGCTGACGGGGCTGGCGGCCGCGACCGTCATCGCAACAGTGGACCCGCAACTGATCGTTCTCGGTGGCTCGGTCGCAGCGCGGCCGGACTTTGCGGACAAGGTCGCGCGCGTGCTGCTGCGGCTCGCGCCGCGGCCGGTGGAGATTCGTACCAGCACGCTCGGCAAGCGCGCGGGCGTCGTGGGTGCGTTGTCCGTCGCCCTGAGTCGGCTCCACGATGAGCTCTTCGGCGTTGCGGAGCTCGCCGCGACTCTGCCCCTGCCCCCACCCCGCGCCTCCTAGCGCATGTCCATGACATTCGAGACCGCCTACTGTTTTGCGGCGGACCTGGGCGGAACGAAGCTGGCCGCGGCCCTGGCCAATGGGCACGGCCGCATCATGGCGGAAGTGACCGAGCCCACCGACCCGCGCGGCGGAGCTTACGTGGCCGAACAGATCGCCGCCTGTGCCGACAAGCTGGCGCAAACCGTCGGCATCGAAGCCGCGCGGGTGCGTCATGTCATGGTAGGCGTTCCGGGGGCGATCGACCCTCGCACCGGTCGTGTCTCCCTGACTCCGCACATCGCAGGACTGCAGGACTTCGATGTGCTCGGCTATCTGCGCGGCCGCTTCGGGCCGGATGTGGTGATCGAGAACGACGTCAATCTGGCGATGCTCGGCGAGCAGACGCTCGGTTGCGCGACCCAGTGCCGCAATGCCGCGTTTCTGGCGCTCGGGACGGGCACAGGGCTCGGCCTGCTGATCGACGGCAAGCTCTTCCGCGGGGCGCGCGGCTCGGCCGGGGAAGTCGCGGACCTGCCAATCGGCCGCGACCCGACCTCCCGGGCGCCGCCCGCGCACGGCGCATTCGAGCTGGAGGTGGGCTCACTCGCCATCGTCGATCGGTACCGCCGCCAGGGTGGCACCGCCGCGGTCACCGTGCGTGATATTTTCAGGCTGCTCGAGGAAGGAGACGAGGTCGCGGCGGCAGTCCTCGACACGACGGCGCGCTGGGTTGCGCTCGCCGTCGCGACACTGCAATCGCTCCTCGATCTGGAGCTCATCGTGTTCGGCGGCAGCATCGGCGTGCGTCCCGAGCTTTACACGCGCGTGCAGCAGGCACTTCCCGCCCTCTTCTCGCGGCCCGTCGCCATCGCTCCCAGCCAGCTTGGCGATCGCGCGGGGCTGATCGGCGCCGTGTGCGCCGCAGCGCAAGCCCTGCGCCAACACCGGGAGCCGGCGCAGTCCGCTGCGACGGCCGTGGGTCACCAGGCCGCCAACGATGGTTCCGCGGAGTGCCGACCGAGTGAATGAGGGGCCAACACGCCTCAAGCGGGCGCTGAATCGCTGGGATCTGATCCTCTATGGAGTGATCGTGATCCAGCTCACCGCGCCCATGCCGGTCTTCGGTGTCCTGAGCGGGCGCGCGGACGGGCACGTCGTCACCACCATCCTGCTCGCAATGATTGCGATGGTATTTACCGCGATCAGTTACGGTCGCATGGCGCAGGCATACCCCAGCGCCGGCTCGGCCTTCACGTACGTGACCCGGGAGTTCTCTCCCATCCTGGGCTACGTGACCGGCTGGGCGATGCTCATGGACTATGTGCTCAATCCCCTCATCTGCATCATATGGGGCAGCCGTGCCGCGATGAACTTCGCGCCACAGGTGCCGTATGCAGTGTGGGCCGTTGCATTCTTCGCGCTCTTCACCTCAGTGAACCTGGTCGGCATCAAGAGCTCGGCACGCATCTCAGGTGTGATTGCCGCGACGACTGGCGCCGTCGTTCTCGTGTTCATCGTCTGCGCGGGATGGTATGTCTGGCATCACAATCCGGGCACACCGGGGTTCTTCACACACCCGTTCTATGATCCCAAGACCTTCCACGTCGGGGCGGTTCTCGGTGGCACGTCCATCGCCGTGCTCACCTATATAGGTTTCGACGGCATCTCGACGCTCTCGGAGGAAGTCGAGGACCCTCGCCGCAACATCCTGTTCGCGACCGTCGGAACCTGCATCGTGGTCGGTATTCTATCGGCGGTCGAAGTCTATGCCGCGCAGCTGGTATGGCCCACGGCCCTGCCTTTCAAGGATGTCGACACTGCGTTCGTCGAGATCGCCGCGAAAGCCGCCGGGCCCTGGCTCTTCGTGGTGATGAATCTCGCCCTTCTGATCGCCAATATAGGCTCCGGAGTGGGCTCACATCTGGGTGCGGCGCGGCTTCTATACGGTATGGGGCGCAGCAATGCCCTGCCGCCCAAGTTCTTCGCTGCCGTCGACTCGAAGCACCGCATTCCACGCAACAACGTGATTCTCGTCGGTCTCATCGCGCTCGGCGGGGCGCTTCTGATCGACTACGGGCTCGGCGCCGAAATACTGAATTTCGGGGCGCTGTTTGCCTACATGGGCGTCAACGCCGCCGCCCTGGCGCGCTACTACGTGCGCAACCCCGCAAGAAGATTGCGCGACCTCTGGCTGCCCGCGGCCGGATTCGTCACCTGTCTGCTGCTGTGGCTCAACTTGAGCAACGCCGCAAAGCTGGTGGGCGCCAGCTGGATGATCGTGGGGGTAATCGTCGGCGCCCTGCGCACTCGCGGCTTCCGCCGGGACGTGCTGCGCTTCGAGGCCGATCCCGAGGTCGAGCCTAAGTAAGATCCCAGCGCGGCGTTGTAACTAATGTATAGCGTCAGCGGCGGCTGTCATTGCGGCAATGTCCAAGTGGACCTCGAGCTTACGCACGAGCCTGCGACCTATCCTCCCAGAGCCTGTGACTGCGACTTCTGCCGTAAGCACGCTGCCGCCTATGTGTCCGACCCGCGAGGCACCCTTACGATTCGGGTTCGGGACGCATCCAACATGGGAGCCTACCGGCAGGGCAACAGCCTGGCCGAATGTCTCGTCTGCAGAAACTGTGGCGTGATGGTGGGCGTAATCCATCGCGGCGACGATCGCGTGATCGGCGCGGTCAACGTAAAGGCCATCGAGGGCGGGACGAGCTTCGCCGCGGCACAGCCCATCTCACCCAAAATGCTCTCTGGCGAGGAGAAGATCGCGCGCTGGCGGGACATCTGGTTTCCCAACGTCACCATCGCGATCGCCGACCCTGCCGCTTGAGCGGAAGTCCTACTAGATTCCGGCATACCAGTCGTAGCCGCGGTCTTCCCAGTACCCGCCGTTGCCACCGGAGATCCCGCGGAAGTCGCGCACGAGCTGGATGCGTTGGATGTACTTGGCCTGCTTGTAGCCGAGCTGGCGCTCCACTCGCAGCCGTAACGGTGCGCCGTGGGCCACATCGAGAGGCCTGCCATTCATGTCGTAAGCGATGAGTGTTTGCGGGTGATGGGCGTCGGTGAGGCCGATGCTCTCGTAGTACTGACCGAGACTCTGATCACCGC